>JANTFM010000055.1 GCA_024763475.1 Acidobacteriota bacterium
CGACGCCTTTTACGACGCCCGGATTGCCGCTCCTGCGGAGAAGCTTGTCGTCATGACCTTCGTGCGCACGGTCAGCGGCAAGAAGATGATGGATGCCCTGGACGACGCGCTGGGCCGCGGCGTGGCAGAGAACGATCCCGTGCGACGGACCTTCCTCGACCTGTGGACGGAGGAGATCAAGAACAAGGAAGAGGTCGCCATCGGCTTCGGGCCTGCGGGCGAGGTCACGGTCTACCGCAGCGGCAAGGTTACCGGCCAGGTGAGTTCCAAGGATCTGGCAGCCGCGTTGCTTCGTTCGTGGCTCGGCACCGAGACGGTCTCCGACGACATCCGCGAGGGTGCCGCCGAGAGATTCCCGGCGCTCATCTGACGAGCCGTTCTTGTCCATGAACGATCCGCTGCGCTTCCATCTCGTACTCCACGACCACCAACCCTTCGGAAACTTCCCGGAAGTCTTCGAGGAGGCGTTCGAGACGGCCTACCGGCCGACGCTGGGGGCCCTGTCCCGCCATCCCGGGCTGCGATTCTCGCTGCATTGCACCGGGGCACTCTGGGAATGGATTGAGGGTTTCCGTCCGAAAGCCATCGACTTGGTCGGCGAGATGGTCGCGCGGGGCCAACTCGAGCTGATCGGGGGTCCCTTCTATGAGCCGGTCCTCGCACTGATTTCGCGTCGCGACGCCTTGGGACAGATCGAGAAGATGCGTGAATACCTCGTCCGGCGCTTTTCCTATGCGCCCCGCGGAGCGTGGCTTGCCGAGCGCGTATGGCAGCCGGACCTCCCGGAGGTCTTCGAGGAAGCGGGGGTGCGTTTTGTCTTCGTGGATGACACGCACCTGTATACGGCAGGACCCGAGGAGGACGATCCTGCGGACTTCGTCCACGCGGAATCCCGGGGCGCCCGCGTTGCGTTGTACCCGATCGACCGGAAGCTGCGCTACTGCATCCCGTTCCGGGAGCCTGAGGATGCGCTCGCCCGCCTCGAGGAGCTGGCCGCGAAGGGAGTGCGCTGTGCGACCTACGCGGACGATGGCGAAAAGTTCGGTCTGTGGCCCGGCACCAACGCATGGGTCTGGAAAGGCGGCTGGTTCGAACGCTTTCTCTCGGCACTCGAGAAGACAGACAGCATCGTCACAGCCCATCCCACGGAAACGCTAAGGGCGATTCCCGGCCGGGGACTGGCCTACCCGCCAACAACCTCCTACGAGGAACTCGGCGAATGGGCCTTGCCCCCATCCCGGCAGATCCAGCGCCACGAACTCATCGCGGAACTCAAGGAGCATGATCTCCTTGAGCGGGCTCGTCCCCTGCTCCGCGGGGGTCATTTCACCGTCTTCCTCGCTCGCTATCCAGAAATCAACCTCCTGCACAAGAGGATGCTCGCCGTCAGCCAACAACTCGAGCAGGCAGAGTCGGCGCTGGGGACAGTACTCGAGGCGGCACGAGAAGCCATCTACCGCTCACAGGTCAACTGTCCCTACTGGCACGGGCTCTTCGGCGGCCTCTACGCCCCTGTCTTGCGCCACGTGATCCCCGTCGAAGTGCAGCGCGCGGAGCGCCTGGTGTGTGAAGCCCTGGGCTCTCCCGCGCCGGCGCTCAGCGCAGATCTCGACGGAGACGGCCACCTCGAGCTTCTCGGGGGTCCAGGCCCCGGACGTTACCTGCTGGCGAGCGGGCTCTCCGGTGGACTGCGGTCCTGGAGCCGGTGGGACATGGACGATGCACCCCTCGACATCGTGGCCCGGAGGAAGGAGGCCTACCATTTGCTGGCTGAGACCTGCGAGGCCAGCGAGGAGCAACACCCTGGAGGACCGGCATCGATTCATGATCTCGCTGCCAGGATCCCCGCCGCACTCCTCGAGCGGGCCGGCTGGGACCGCCTTCCGCGGGTCTCGGGGGTGGAACTCCGCATACCGCTCTCTCTAGATCCGCTGGACTTGCGCCGGGGAGGCGCCTGGAAGGAAGACCAGTTCGAGCCCTGGACCCTCAACGCGGTGGAAGGGGGCACCATCGAGGCTGCGCCCCGTGCAGATCCCTCCTCAGCCCGGAGGGTCGTCAGCTTCTCTGCGGACGCAACGGAAGCCGTGTTCGAACACTCGCTCGCCAGGCTCGCAGACGACGAGCGGCTGGCGATCGAGTGGAACCTGGCTTTGCCTGGCCCAGGCTCCCTCATTGCGGACGGAACGACCCTGCTCTCCTTCGACGGTGCCACGGTGGGCACTGTTTCTGGCGGCCCGTATCGCGAGATCCGCGTGGAACGTTCGGAACGAGGGTCCACCTTTGTCTTCCGGCCGGCCTCGGAACTGTACTTGGCGGCCTACGTCATCGAAACCATCCTTCGCACGGAGAGTGGCTTCGAATCGGTGATCCAAGGTCTTTCGCTGTATTTTGCAGCGCCCGCCGGTGTCAGGGAAATCACTCTCGACGTCCGCCTCGAGGCTCCTTGACTTGAGCCTGACGCCTGGCAACCGGAAACCAACACGGTCTTTTTGTCCAAAAGTCCATGCCAAGAGCGTGTCGAGGCACCTATATTTGTCCCGAAAGGCGTGTGCGGGACGCCTTTGCCGGGCACCGTGGTGTGCACGTGGAGTCGGTATGAGAGACAGGCACTCGAAGGGACTCGGGGCCGGCGCGAGCGGGTGCGGGGTGCGCCATGGCGCGTAAGCCACGAAAACGGCGATCGAGGGGTCCATCCCGTAGCGCAGCGACCCGTTCCACCGGTGCGGCGGTCGCCGAATCCAGCGAGACTCCGCGTTCCGACGATTTGACAGGCTCTTCTGCGGCCACTTATCATCCGGCATCCGATCAGGAAGTGAGCCGAGATCAAGCGAATATGCCGTCTTTCGGAGAGAGCTTGCGCCGTGAGCGCGAATTGCGCCAGATCTCGTTGAGGGCGGTGTCCGAGGCGACCAAGATCAACCTCCGCTACCTCGAGGCCCTCGAAAACAACGAGTTCGAACATCTTCCCGGTGGAGCATTCAATCGGGGGTACATTCGTGCCGTCGCCCGGCATATCGGCATCGACGAGAGTGAAATGATCGATGCCTATGCCTTTGAGATCTCTCAACAGAGCCAGGAAGAAGACAAGAGCCCAGAGGTCGACCCCCTGATCGATCACTTCGCCCTCTCGGGTGAAGGTGACGCAAGGCGTCGCCGCCGAGCCAAAATCATGGTCGTGCTGTTCGGATTCCTATTGCTCTGCCTGCTCGCCGGAGGCGTAGCTTGGGGACTGTCCTGGTGGCTGGGCTGGGGTCCCTACGCTGTCAACGCCTCTCTTGAGTCCTTCGTCTCGTGAGCGAGGAACAGCCGCTAGAATCGCGCATTCTGGAAGCGCTGCGCTCCGGCTCCGCTCCCGACAAAGTTAAGATCGCCGCAGCCCGCGGTGCGCTCCCGCTGACACCCTTCGCCCTCGCCGAGATGCAGGTCCTGCTCTGCCAGGACAAGGACCCCATGGTGCAGCAGGCGGCGACGGAATCGCTCCGGACCCTGGACGCGGGGGCTGCGCTCCAGATCGCTACCGAGGAGGACGCAAGCCGGGAACTCTTGCACCTCATCGCCGGGTGGTCCGGACAGTGGGCCGAGGCTGGAGCGGCCGTCGCCCGCCGCAGCGACGCTTCCCCGGAAACTCTGCGAATGCTAGCCGCACAAGCAGACGAACTCGTTCTCGAGGCGTTGATCCTCAACCAGGTCGCGCTGCTCGAGGATCCCGAGTTGCGCGGCATTCTCCTCGACAACGCGTCCCTCGGAACCACCCTCCGCTTTCGTCTGCTCGACTACATCGAGGAGATCGACAAGGAGTCCGCGCGCAAGCTGCCGAACACGACCGACGACACTCCGGAGCCTCTGGATGCCGCAACGGAGGTCGACCACGCGGCGAAGGGTCCGCCTCCCGCGATCGACCCTTTCCTCGCCTCACTGGGGATCGACGCCGAGGTCGAGGCCATGCTCCCCGAACTCGGGATCGACATCGAGCAACTGAGCGAACGAAGCGAGTTGTTGGGCGACGACCTGGAGGATGCGGACGAGGGCCTGATCAAGCGGATCTCGCAGATGAACGTTGGCCAGAAACTTCGCGTCGCGCTCTTCGGCAGCAAAGAAGAGCGCACGATCCTCGTGCGGGATTCCAACCGGATCGTCGCCTCCGCCGTGGTCAAGAATCCCAAGTTCACGGACTCCGAAGCCGAGGCCGTCTCGAAGAGCCGCAACGTCAGTGAAGACGTACTCAGGCTGATCGCGAGGCATCGGGACTTTGCCAAGCAGTACTCGATTCAACATTGTCTCGTGCTCAATCCCCGCACGCCCTTTGATATCTCGAAAGGCTTCATTCTCTTCCTGAATGACCGGGATCTTGGGCTGGTCTCCAAGAGCAGAAGCGTCGCGGACGTCGTGCGCAGGCACGCAAAGAAAACTCTGAGTGTGCGCCAGGCAAGACGCCAGGGGCGAAAGGTCGGACGATGAACTTTTCTTCATCCCATGGCCCTTCCACCGAGGAACCCGCTAACCTCTTTGGGGCATCATGCGCTAAAGTATGGGATCAGGCTGGAGCCTTCCTTCCGGCCGACGACCAGGGATCGACATGCGGGCACTGAAGAACGTCAGGCAACACCTCAGGAGTTACCACCTCAAGTCCGGGGTGTTCCACTTCTACCGGGCCGAGCACGGCCCGGCTGCTGAACACCTGACTCGAGCCCTCGAAGAAGACCCGACGGAGCTCAGCCCCGGAGATCGCAGAGCCGCCCTCTACTACTTGGTGCAGACACGAATCGGCGCGGCGACGGATTTCGAGACCCAGGGCGAGATGGAGCGCGCGATCGAGGAATACAGCAAAGCGCTCGAGGTTATGCCCCGCTATCCGGATGTGCAGCTTCGTCTCGGCGATGCCCTGGTCCGTTGCCAACGCTCCGATGAAGCCATCACGCACTACCTGGAAGCACTCGCGGTGAACCCGCTCTACGTCCAGGCCCGGATCCGCCTCGGGTTCGCCTTCCTTGAATCGGACAAGGCCGGGCTCGCGAGCGAGTCCTTCCGCGAGGCTCAGCGGGCGCGCGAGCAAGTCGTTCAGGGGCGTCTCGACGCTGCCGAGAGAGCTCTTGCAGACAACGAAGTCGCCACCGCCCGCGACCTGTACAAGGACGCGTTCCACGAGGATCTCTCGCTCTTCCAACAACTCTTCGACAAGGGGATGTCTCACCTCAGGAATGAGGCCTGGGAGGACGCCATCGAGACCTTCCGGGAAGCCACGGCCCTTTGCCCGCGCTTCGCGGATGTGCACAACTATCTCGGTGTCGCCCTCGCGGAGAACGGGCTGTACGAAGAGGCGATTCCTTCGTTCCGCGTCTCGGTACAAATCAATCCCGAGTACCTGGTGGCGTGGCTCAATCTCGCTTACGCAGCGTGGGAGGCAGATGACCTCGAGAGTACGCGGGAGGGGCTGGCGCAGGTGCTGTGCCGCGAGGAGGACAACGCACCGGCGCTGCACCTCAAGGCAGAGCTCGAGGCCACCATCGAAGGAAGAAACTCGGGTTCCCGACGGCGGGTTCCGGGCTCTGCCCAGGGGAAGCCATGACGATCAACGCGCACGGCATGACCCACAAGGGCATGGTCCGGCCTCACAATGAAGATGCGTTCCATTTCGACGCCGACAATGGAGTCTTCGCGGTAGCCGACGGGATGGGAGGACACGCGGCAGGCGAGGTCGCTTCGGGCATCGCGATCGCCGCGATCCGTGAGGTCTTCTCCCGCAAGCGCGGCTCCGGGACGGATTACCACGCGCTGTTCAAGCAAGCGATCGATGAGGCCAACCAGCGTATCGCAGCACGGATCCGAGAGCGCCCCGAATACACCGGAATGGGCACGACGGCCGTGATCGCCGTTGTCGCGGAAGGAACGCTCTGGCTGGCCCACGTGGGCGACTCCCGCGCCTACCGCATCCGCGGAGCTTCCATCGAGCAGCTCACCTCCGACCACTCCTTCGTCAACGAACTCGTCCGCCTCGGGATGCTTTCTCGGGAGCAGGCGGCGAAGGATCCCCGGCGAAACGTCGTCACGCGCGCTCTCGGAAGTGGTCCCTCCGTGGTTCCGGATGTCGGACAGGAGCCCATCCAGGGTGGCGACACGATCCTCCTCTGCTCAGATGGTCTCAACACGATGCTCGACGACGCCTCGATCCTCGAACGAACGCTCGCAGCCGACGGCGATCTGGAGCGAACCTGTTCGGACCTGATCGAATCCGCCAACCAGGCGGGTGGCGAAGACAACGTCACGGTCGTGGCCTTCGCCTGCGCGGGTGTCGAGCCGGGCCCCGGGGATCCAACCGTCCCCGTCGCGCCCCAGGCGGAAGACGCGGAGAACTAGCCGTCAGACACGTTCTCGCTCTCTTACGCCAACCCGTTGACGGCTCTTGCGTCGTTGGACCCTCTCCGCAGACTCCCGGCATATCGTCAGTGGTTCTCCTTGCCAGGGCCGCGGACGACTTGGCGAACAGCCCACCGAAGGTGTCTGGCGCAACACTCCAGCTCTCAGGGCTTGACCCATCCCGCGAAGACCTCAAGGTACCGGCCCATCTGCTTCCCCCCTGGCAAGTTTGCCTCCCCGCTCCGGCGCCCCTATGATCCCTATGTCCTATCGAGAGGTGTGGATTTCGTGCGTTTTCTGTCATTTCGCTTTCTTGTAGTGTGTCTCGCCCTCGGGGCGAGCGGGCTCTTCTGCCTGGCGGAAGACAGCGAGCGCAAGGAGTCCCTTCGCCTCGATCAGCTGGAGGAATACGCTATCAAGGCGGGGTTTGCCGGGGACGACCTATCCCCCGCCCTGGGCTTGGACCGGCCGGACACCACGCCCTCCTGGTTGGTTGAGCGACCGGCGGACGCCAGCGACCTTCAGTTCACGCAGGCGAAGCCCGCGCTTCGTGTGCACGTCCCGGGAGAAGCAGGTCGCAGGCTTCCCGATCGTGATGGGGACGGCATCCCGGACCGGGTCCAACAAGCAATCGACGTTGCCGGCAGGACCTTGCGGCTCTGCGCGTCATCGAAGCTCGGCGCCCCCGCAGACGATGGGGACGCTGAGATCGACATCTACCTGCTTCCCCTGGCTGGGAAGGTTCGCGGATACACCGTCCTCGAACAGGCACTCCCGGCCGGGCAAGGCGCGACAGGGTTCGCAGTGATCGACATGTCGTCCCGACAGGATGCTTCGGCATTCGCGGGAATGGTTTCGCGCACCCTGACACGTCTCGTCCTGGCGAGCCGCAACGCAAGCGCGCCCTCCTGGTGGACCGAGGCGAGCGTTTCGTGGATTCAGGCCCGGATCGCCGGCCCTTCCTTCGACCTGCATCGAGCCATCGAGGCGCGCTGGAACCATCCGGAACTTGGATTGGATGCGGAGGATCCAATCCTGGGGCGAGGCAATGTCGCGATGCTCTGGTCTATCGAGGACTCGCGACTCGAGGAACGTACCCTCGTGGCCAGTTGGAACGCCTTGGCCGCGGCCTCGGGGATCGATGACGAGTTCGAGGGAATCAATGCAGCTCTGCGCCGAACCACCGGCCTCGATCTCCAGGCGCTCCAGCTCCGCGCGGCGACGGCCTATTTTGGAGCGGGCCTCGAGCCCGCTCGCTACTCCCAGCGGGTCGAGGCTCTTCCCGCCATCTCGAAGAGACCGGACCTCCCGATCGCCACCCATGGTCTCGGACTGATCTCCATCCTCCCGGATCCACGGGAGCCGGAGGGAACCCTGCTGACCCTCGAAAGCGACGGCGGGGACTGGTCGGCAACGCTTCTCGCTCTTCGCAGCGAAGGTCGCTGGGACCAGACCCAACTGCACGCCGTCGAAGACACCCTGTCCGTCACGATCCCTTGGCAGGACTACGAGAGAGCCGTGCTCCTTCTGCACCGCAGCGATGGGAATGACGGCCCGGCTTCCTACCAGCTACACGCCGAGTCCACAGGCCCGACCGGGCCCTTCGCCTTCTCATCGCTCGCTGCGCGGCGGCGACCCGACGGTTTCGTCAAGCTGTCTTGGAGCAGCGCCTGGGAGCGCGGCCTTTTCGGCTGGCTCGTGGAACAGGCTCCGAGTCCCGACGGTCCTTGGCGGCTCGTACAAGACATCCCCCTCCCAGCACTGGGTCTGCCCGGAGAGGGAACGGGCTATTCTCTCTTGGAGCGACGCTCCACGGGAGACTTCCCCTCCTACTACCGGGTCGTCGCTGTCACGACGGATGGCCTCCGCGCGACGGGTCCCGTCGTCGCTGCCGGCTTGTAGGCCTCTCCGCCGAACGCGGCCGCTTCCCTCATCAGTAAGAGCTCAACGGCAAGCGTGGCGCGGACCGGGGCCGCGACTTAAGTTTTCCAGCGGATCCGGAACGTTTCCGTCTTCCGGCGAGGGGCCCTGTGAAGATCCTTGCTCTGCCACCACTTCCGGCTGCGGTCACCGAAGCACTGCGCTTCCTGGCTCAACGCGGAATCGAAACCGAGACCCTCGAAGGGGGCGAGGCACCGGAGTTCTCGAGCATCGTCTCATCCTGCGACCTCTTCCTGCTTGAAGCCACCGGAAGAGAGGAATGGCTGACCCGCCTGCGCGACAGCCCGGAGGCAGGGGCTCTGCCCATTGCAGCATGGGGAGACGAGACCAGCGGCCGGATCGCTCTCGAAGCGGGGGCGGACCTCTGGTTGGACGCTGAGGAGAGTGGCGCCCTCATCGCTCTTCGCCTCGGGGCGCTTGCTCGCCGCGCTGTGCTTGGCGGGGCGCCACGCCTCGACACGCTGACGGGCCTCATCGGCCATCGCTGGTTCGGCGAAATCCTGCGCCACGAATTCGAGCGGTCCATTCGCTATCGCCGCAGTATGGGAATCCTGGTGGTCGAAGCTGATCCGCTCGAGGAGATCAATCGCAACTTCGGCATGGAGATCGGGGACAGAGCGCTGCGGCAGATGGCGGAGGTCCTCCGCGGCCTCGTCAGGGATGTCGACCTCCTCGGCCGGATCTCCGGAAAACGCTTCGCGGTCATCCTGCCGGAGACGGATGCCGAGGGAGCTCTGACAGCCGGAGAACGCTTGCGAGCTGCGGTGGATGGCTATCTCTTCCCCGCCCTGCAGCACGGCGGATCCCGCTCGAGGGGCCCGCTGCGCCTCCCGATCTCGGTAGGCCTCGCGGCCGTTCCTTCGCGGGGCATGGCCAAGGCCACCGACCTGCTCGGAAGAGCCATCGAGTCCCTGCTACAGGCGCAGCGAAAAGGCGGAAACTGCGTCGTCGCCTTCGGCGCTCCAGACATCATATGGTCGCGAGAAGCACCGGATCCCGCCGCTATCTGACCCGCGGCCCGCTGGCAGATCACCGCCGCGATCGCAGCAGCTCTCTTTTGCTCGACGCGAACTTTGGTAGATAGTCGCACCATGAAAATCGGGGTAGACTCGCCCCAGACGAGAACATGACGATCAGAACCCGCATCACGCTGCTGGCAGCACTTCTGCTGGCGATCTTCCTCCCCGCGACCGCCGTGGCGGACGAGGGTGAGGTCTTGTCGTCCACAAGCGAGCAAGACATCTCGGTCCAGGCCAAGGACGGGGTCATCCTGAACGCGCTGCTGGTGCGCGGGAAGGAGACGACGCGGCCGCTCGTCGTACTGCTTCATGCCTTGGGCCGGGACCGCGACGGTCTCTTGCCGCT
Source organism: Acidobacteriota bacterium (assembly GCA_024763475.1). GTDB lineage: Bacteria > Acidobacteriota > Polarisedimenticolia > J045 > J045 > JANTFM01. Next base: position 9,661 of record JANTFM010000055.1, read on the forward strand.
GGCGGATGGGTTGGCGAGTGCTGGATTTAGTGCGCTTGCCGTCGACCTGAGGGGCCACGGATCATCGGCCCTCACCACAGACCAGATGATCTTCTCCTTCAAGACCGTCAAACCCTCCAAGCTGCACCTCGCTGTATCGGACCTCGAGCTCATGCTCGCCCAGCTCGCTCGCGAGTCCGGCGTCGACACGAGTCAAGTCATCCTGGCTGGCGTGGGCCAGGGCGCCCTCGTTGCTGCCGAGTTCGCCGCACGGAAGCCTTCCGTCAAGGCCCTGGTCGTGATCGATCCGCCACAGGACTATGCGGGCTTTCGTATCGAACGCGATCTGGGCTATCTTGGGGCACGACCTGCCTGCTTCGTCTGTTCCGCGATGGAGAGTTCCCGCGAGCGAGCGCTCACTCTTGCCGCGTACGGCCTTGGGGAGCGCGAGATCTACCAGATGGACCGTTACGACACCCACGACCGTCTTCTCGGTCACGGATCTGATGCCATTGGGGAGATAGTGACTTGGCTGGTCTCGCACTTCGATCAACGCACCCGCTGACCCTGCCGATCTTTTTGTCAGCTCTGCTCTTCTCCCTCCTGGCTGGCTGCCAGGGTCCGGCGAAGCCACCGGAAGCCAGGGACACGGTCCGCATCCCGATCCCGACGGATCCGGCGGAGTTCTCCTTCGCGCGGGCCCACGAGATCTGGTCCCTTGTCCTGACGGAGTACATCGGCGACTCCCTCGTCAGCTATGACGATCAGCTCGCGATCCAGCCCAGGATCGCGTCCTCGTGGGAATGGACGGATGCCGGGACGACCCTCGTCTTCCATCTCCGTCAGGACATGGCATGGCACGACGGCCTGCCCGTCACGAGTACGGATGTGCTCTACACGGTTAAGGTCATGCAAGATCCGAAACTCGCAACCACGAGCCGCGCCGCCGCGTTCCAGGAAATTTCCGGCGTCCGCGCGCCGGACCGCTACACGGTAGAGGTAAAATACGATCGCCCCTTCGCCCCCGCGCTCGCCGGTTGGACCGCACCGATTCTTCCGGCCCATCGCGACCTCGAGGATGAAGAGCACATCGGCTGCGGTCCGTGGATCTTCGATCGATGGGAGACGGGCGAACGCATCGTCCTCCGGGCCAACCACGAGCATGCGATCTCCCCACCCCTGCTCGAGGGTCTCGAGTTCGAGGTCATCAGCGACTACTCGACACGCTATGCAGCGCTGCGTGCGGGGCGCATCGATGTGTGTCCACTATTGCCCAAGCAGCACGATGCACTGGACGCCGATGCAGAACTCTCCACACGCTACAAGGTCGTCTCCTACCGACTGCTCTATTTCTTCTACCTGGCGTGGCAGGGCGCAGGCGAGGACTCCCTTTTTGAAGACCCGCGGGTCCGGCGAGCGATGACCCATGCCATGGACCGCAGGGGCCTCATCGACCGCTTCTTCTCCGGACGGGGCACCGTAGGGATCACCACCTTCCATCCTGACACCTGGGCCTTCGACGACAGCATCGATCCCTGGCCCTACGATCCAGAACGGGCCAGAGAGCTTCTCAGCGAGGCGGGCTTTCGTGACAGTGATGGTGACGGAGTCCTGGACCGGGACGGGAGACCGTTTCGCTTCACCCTGCTGATTTCGCAATCGAGCAAGTACAACGAAATGATCGCAACCCTGATCCAGTCCGAACTGGCGAAGATCGGAGTGGAGGTCAAGATCGAGGCTCACGAGTTCGCTGTCTTCCTCGATCGGATTCGTTCCCGGGACTTTGAGGCCATGCTCAGCGGCTGGCATCTTGACCTGGAACCAGACCCCTTCGAGCTCTGGCATTCCTCCCAAGCCCTTAAAGGTCCCAACTACGCGGGACTGCAGGACGCGAAGATCGATGAATGGATCGAAGCCGCGCGCGAAGAATTCGACCTGACCCGGCGGCGCGGGATCTACAGCAAGATCCAGAAGCGCCTCCATGAGCTGGAACCCGAAACGATCTTCTTCTACCCGACGAGTTCCATGGCCTACGACGCACGGATCGAAGGCTTCGAGGCCGGGCCGGCGGGGCCCTTCCGCTCGTCTCCGGGCCCTTGCGCTTGGCACTGGATCTCCTCACCAGCTCTGGCGGACTAGGTGAAGCCAGCCCGCTTCGTGGCCCTGCTTCTCCGCCGGCTTGCCACCGGGCTGATCACGATCGTTGGCGTCACTCTCGTCACCTATCTCGTGCTCGCGGAGTTGCCTGGGGATCCGCTCGCCGCCCTGACTCCGATCGATCAGCGCATGGCACTCTCGGTGGATCAGAGAGCCCAACTGCGTGCGGAGCTGGGTCTCGACCGGCCGGTCCTGATGCGCTACGCCCGTTGGGCGGGACGACTCCTCGGGGGAGACTTTGGACGCAGCGTGAGGACCCGGCGTCCCGTTTTTACGGAGATCCGCCGCCGGCTCAGACCCACGATCGAGTTGAGCGTAGCGTCTCTGCTGCTGGTCACCTGCATCGGCCTGCCGTTGGGGTGGATCCTGGCGAAGCGAGCGGGGAGTCGCGCGGACACGGCGACGAGTTCGCTGCTGCTCGTGCTCTACGCCCTGCCATCATTCTGGGTCGCGATCGTGCTCCAGAATCTTCTGGCGGTGAGCTGGGGCCTGCTCCCGCTCTACGGCCGGACGCCAGCCGGAGGCGATCCCGGGCTGTGGGGACGTCTCCCCTTCCTCATTCTCCCGGCCGCCTGCCTCGGCCTGCACCAACTCGCTTTCTACACACGCTTTGCCCGCAATACGGCCCTCGATGGAATCAACTCGGTCCATGCCCTTTTTGCTCGCGCCTGCGGGTTGCGGGAGGGGCGCGTCATGCTGACCCACGGCGTCTGGCCCTCCCTCGTCCCGCTGGCAACCCTGATCGGACTGATTCTCCCCTCGCTGGTCACCGGCTCGATCCTGATCGAGACCATCTTCTCCTGGCCCGGGCTCGGCCGCCTCTTCTACCAGGCCGTCCTGAGCCGGGACACACCGGTCGTTCTCGGCATGACGGTGATCATCGCAAGCCTGACGATCGTCGGCAGCCTCGTCTCCGACCTGCTGGCCTCCACCCTTGACCCGCGCCAGCGCCGCGGGAAGGAGGCGGAGCTATGACCCCGCCGCTCCGCATCGGCGGAGGGATCGTCCTGGTCCTGCTCGCGCTCTCCGTGCTCGCTCCCTGGGTGGCGTCGAGTTCCTCGTCGTTCGCGATCGTGCCCTTCGGCCCCCTCGAACTGGATCAGGAGCAGATCCTTGCGGCGCCGTCCACCACGCATTGGCTCGGAACGGACCAGGTCGGACGGGATCTGCTGTCCCGGCTACTGCATGGCGGCCGGCAGAGCCTGGCAACCGGGCTCACGGCCACGCTCGTCGCCGTACTCCTCGCCGCCCTCTTGGGGGCTGCTGCCGGAGCGCGTGGCGGCCTCCTCGATACAGCTTTCTGCCGCATGACCGATGTTGTCTACGCCTTTCCGGTCCTGGTCGGCGCCATCGCGATGCTCGGCCAGGGCTCCGGGGAGGACCCCAGTCTTCCCCCGTCCGTTCGCGTGGGGCTGGTGATCGGGATCTTCTCCTGGCCCGTCCTCTTTCGCTTCGTTCGAAGCGAGGTCCGGCGCTGGGCGCGCTCCGAGTTCGCGGCCTCGGCCCGTGCGGTCGGCGCTCCGTCGCTCCGTCTGGCTCTTCTCCACCTACTCCCCGCGGCGGCAATCCCCGCCCTTGTGCCAGCCTCGTTCATCGCGGCAGGATCGATCCTGGCCGAGGCCGGCCTGGGCTTCCTCGGACTCGGAATGCAGCCGCCGGAACCCTCCTGGGGCAATCTGATCCTCGATGGCATGAAAACAGTAGACACGGCCTGGTGGATGACCCTCTTCCCCGGCCTCTTCGTCTTCGCCACGGTTCTCGCCTTCCAACTCGTCGGGGAGGGCCTGAGGAGGCACCTTGCACGTTGAACGAACGAAAGTGCTCGGAGCCATCCTCCTGGGGGCCCTGAGCGCAGCCATCCTGCTCTCCACCTGCCTCCGGGTGGGATACGTCTCAGGACGCAGCATGGAACCCCTGCTCCAGGACGGAGACCTGGTCGTTGCCCTGCGCTTTCCCGGATACCTGGCGCGCGTGAGCTGCGGGGACCTCGTGCTCGCGGAAGCTCCCACGGGTGCTGGCGGCGAGGGGGGGATGGTCGTCAAGCGGGTTCGGAGCATCGACGGGGGCGAGGGCGGTCCGTTCTTCCAACTCTCCGGGGACAATCGCGATTTCAGCCGGGACAGCAGGGACTATGGGCTCGTACCGGCAAGCCGCCTCAGGGGGCTGGTTTTCTATCCACGGCGAGGCGGGTCGAAGACCGGCAGCAGGCCGGCAGGCCGGTAAGCTCCCAGGTCGAGAGTCACGTAGCGGTAGCCGGCGGCCCGCAGAGCCTCGAGCACCGCCTGCCGCGTCCCCTCCTCCAGCAGGGCGGAGATTTCTCCCTCGCCGACCTCAACCCGCGCCAGATCGCCGTGATGACGAACGCGCAAGACACGAAATCCAAGCGAAAGCAAGGCGTCCTCTGCGCGCTCGACCTGGGCCAGCCCCTCCCGGCTGACCGGAGTCCCGACCATGAAACGTGAGGAGAGACACGCCGCCGCCGGCTTGTCCCACACCGACAAACCCAACGCCTTTGCAAGACCCCGAACATCCTCCTTGCGGAAGCCAGCATCGAGGAGAGGAGCCAGCATCCCGCCCTCCTCCGCGGCGCGCATCCCGGGGCGGTCCTCACCGAGATCGTCCAACACGGCCCCATAGACCAAGCTGGCATCAAGTTCTTCAGCCAAGGGCCGAAGCGCGGCGACCATCGCCTCCCGGCACCAGTAGCAGCGGTCACCGGTGTTCGCAAGATAGCGCGGATCTTCGATCTCCTTCGTGCCGATGACATGAAGGCGGATTCCGAGACTCTCCGCCAACTCCCGCGCATTCTCTCGCTCCCGGGCGGGGAGCGAAGGGCCATCGGCGAGTGCCGCGACAGCCTCGTCGCCGAGCACCCGGTGCGACATGCTCGCAAGCAATGCGCTGTCGACACCCCCAGAGAACGCGACCACGACACGCCCGAGGATCCGAAGCCGCTCTTCGAGTCGGCCGATCTTCTCCCGGAGATCACCCGGGAGCGCCCCCAGGTCCAATTGCTGCGTCATGCGAGAAGCTCCCCATCTCAAACGAGAATGACCTTCGCCAAGCCTCAAAGATACCCTCTTGCGACCCCGCGTCGAGCCGCCTTTGCGGGTCTCTCTCCGCAAGAAGAGCTAAACCTGCCCCCTTCAACACTTCGAAGCCTGCGCTTTCCTGTCCCATTGAAAACACTAGAGTTTGGGGCGGGCTAACAGCGGATATTCGGCTTGACTCACCTTCCAAGTCGTCGTAGCTTTCCGGCGCCTTGTCGCTTGCCTTGGCGGAGCTTCCGAGAGTCCCGACGGAATCTCCAGTCGAGGGAAGGGGTTTATTTCAGTCGAATTGGGCCCGAGACGCCCAATGAGTATTGGGTGCTTTGCGCCCGAAGAGTTGGG
>JANTFM010000056.1 GCA_024763475.1 Acidobacteriota bacterium
GCCTCGCCTCCCTCACCCCAACGCGGGAGGCGAGGCGAAGGAAGGCAGCGCGGCGGCCCCGGGACTCCGCGCACTCCCGCTTGCCCTTCCCTGTGCTGGATCCTGAGCCGAAGCCCCCTCACGCCGCCAGTCACACCTGGCCGACGGCAGCTGCTGTCCGCTTGTCGGGACCCAGAAGAACAGCCGAAAATCAAAAAACATCGGACGGTTATCCACCCCACAGATTCTACCGAGGACCCGTCTTTTCTATAGCTCGGTCGCGCGAGCGCTAGGGGCTGCGCTCCCCGGCCGTGGCGTAGAGCTTGCCCAAGGGTCAAAGGGTGGATTCAAAGCGCACCGGCCGGCCGCAGGGCTCGCCGATCACTTCGTCGTCGCGCATGACGATTCGGCCGCGCACGACGGTGGCGCGGGGCCAGCCCGTGACCGGGACGCCGTCGAAAGGGGTCCAGCCGGCGCGTGAGGCGATCCAGTCGTTGGTGATGACGCGTTTGTGCTGGAGGTCGACCAGGGTGAGATCTCCGTCGTAGCCGGTTGCGATGCGTCCCTTGCGGGAGATGCCGTAGACACGGGCCGGGCCCGCAGAGACCAGGTCGACGAGACGCTCGAGGCTCAGGCGCCCGGCGGCGACGTGGTCGAGCATGATCGGCAGAAGGGTCTGCACGCCCGTCATCCCGGAGGGGGACGAGGGGTAGGCACGGGCCTTCTCCTCGAGGGTGTGGGGCGCGTGGTCCGAGCCGATGACGTCGATGACGCCGGCAGCGAGGGCCTTCCAGAGGCCAGCGCGCTGGCTCTCCCCGCGGATCGGCGGGTTCATCTGGGCCAGGCTGCCGAGGGTTTCGTAGCATGCGGGCGCCGCGAGGGTCAGGTGTTGCGGCGTGACCTCCACGCTCGCGAGATCCTTGTGCCGTGCGAGTAGCTCCATCTCTGCGGAGGTCGTGACATGCAGCACATGCACGCGCCGACGGGTCTCGTCCGCGAGGCGCAGGAGACGGCGAGTCGCGAGCAATGCTGTTTCGGCATCCCGCCACACGGGGTGCTCGGACACATCGGCCCCTGACGCAACCAGGTGCTTGCGCTCGAGCAGCCGGGCTTCGTCCTCGGCATGGACGGCCACCCGGCGCTGGCCGGACGAGAGGACGTGGCGCAGAGTGTCGTCATCGTCGACGAGCAGCGTTCCCGTCGATGATCCCATGAAGACTTTGACGCCCGCGCACCCTGCGAGGCTCTCGAGGAGGGCGAGTTCGCCCGCGTTCTCTGCCGTGGCGCCGATGAAGAAGGCGTGGTCGCAGACAGCTCGTCCTGCGGCCCGCGCCAGCTTGTCCGCGAGGTCCTCCGCTGTCGTGGTGTTGGGCGTCGTGTTCGGCATTTCGAAGAACGCCGTGACGCCGCCGAGGATCGCCGCGCGGCTGCCGGTGGCCAGGTCTTCCTTGTGCTCGAGGCCGGGCTCGCGGAAATGGACCTGCGTGTCGATCACTCCAGGCAGGACATGGAGTCCCCGGGCCTCGAGAGTCTCGGCCGCATCTGCCTTTCCGAGCTCGCCGATTTCGACGATCCTGCCCTTCTTGATTCCCAGGTCCGCGACGAGTCTCCCCGCAGGCGTCAGGCAGTTTCCACCACGTACCACCAAGTCATAGGTCTCAGTCATTGTGTGCTCCCGGCACGAATCATACCCCGGATAGCGCAACTCGCCGGGATGGTGCGGCGCCGCTCCGCTCCTGGTGCTGGCCGGGATGTAACTTCTATGCAAAAACCAGAGAAAGCGGCGGGATGAATCTATACTGCCCGGATGAAGATTCTCGTCGTTGAAGACGAAGCGATGCTTCGCGAGGGCTTGGTCGACCTGCTGGAGGGCGCGGGCCACGAGGTGATCTCCACGGCCGATGGGCTCCTGGCGGAGCAGGCCGCCACGGCGGAGCCCTTCGACCTGATCCTGCTGGATCTCTGCCTGCCGGGGCTTTCCGGCATCGAGGTCTGTCGGCGCGTGAAGAAGGTTCGCCCGGCGCAGCCGATCTTGATGCTCACGGCCAAGGGGTCCGAGGACGACAAGGTTTCCGGACTCGAGGCAGGGGCTGACGACTATGTGACGAAACCTTTCGGCCCGCGGGAACTGCTGGCGCGCATTGGCTCGATTTATCGGCGTCTGGAGGCGTCGCCTGTGAGCGCCGAGGACTTGAGCGCGGATGGTTGCCTGCTGCATCTGGGGCGCTGCGAGATCGAGCGGGATGGCGAGGCGCAGGCCCTGACGGCACGCGAAGTTGGCATCCTGCGCTGGCTCCACCGGCATCGCAACCGTGCGGTGAGCCGTGCGGAACTGCTTGAGAATGTCTGGGGCTCCCGGGGTGACCTGCAGACGCGGACCGTCGATATGACCATCGCCAAGCTGCGCCAGAAGATCGAACGTGACGCCGCGAAGCCGCGCATCGTCATCACGGTTACAGGGGTTGGATACGCGTGGGGCGACTGCTGAATCGCAGCTGGGGATTCTACCCGCGCACCGTGTTGGCCCTCGTGCTGACGGTGGTGGCCGTGGCTCTGCCGAGTACCGCGTTTTATGTGGCCGGTTCGCGCAGCGTCGCCCGCGAAGCCCTCCGCGAAGACCTCGAGAGCAGGAAGAGCACTCGCCAGGCTGCCGAAGTCCTGGCGGCGAAGCTCTCGGATCGCCTGGCAGGGCTTCTCGCGGCTGAGGATCCACGCCCCTTCTACCACTACCAGAACCTCTACCATGATCCTGCGGGTGCCCATGCAGGCGCTTCGATCGTTCCGTCGCCGTTGCGGGAAGGGGCGGGTGACCCGTTCATTCTGACCCACTTCCAGATCGATCCACGAGGCCGCGTCACGCTGCCCTCGCTGAACGAGGAACTCCCCGAGCTCTCCTGCGAGACCCGTCGCGAGGGATTCCTCGCGATGAAGAGGGCTCTCGAGCCCGCGGCGCCGTTCTGTTGCGATGACGAGCAGGAGACGAGCGCGACCCCCGGCGACGCGCCGCGGCCACGGCGTGTCGTCCTGAGCGCCGAGGCCTGGCAGCAGAATGTCCGGGCGAGCAAGCTCTACGCCGATCTGCGCAAGAATACTGGCCATCTCGTGCCCCGAGAGCTGCTCCTCGCGGAGGAAGGTGGCGGTGAGGTCGAGGTCTTCGTCGAGCCCCTGAGTTGGCGCACCGTACCGCTGGAGGACGGTCCCGCCTTGACGGCGTTGCGTCGGGTCGACACGCCCGCGGGTCGCCTGGTGCAGGGCTTTTCGATCTGTCCGCACGCGGTCAACGAGTGGTTGAAGGGCTCGAGGGTTCCCGTTCGTTTCGTCGCGGACAAGGATCCTCAGAGTCTCTCCGTCCCCGTCGAGCTGGGCAGCGTGACCTGGTGGATCGCTGCGGATGCAGCCCCCGCGCTGGCGGAAGCCCATTCGAGCGAGGTCAAAGCCCTCGTGCGTTTTCACACGCTCTTTGCGGTGTGTGTCGTTGCTGCTGGACTCGCGGGCCTCTTTGCGGTCCTGATGGTATGGCAGGCGGAGCGTCTGGCCTGCCAGCGTTCCCGCTTTGCTGCTTCGGCGGCCCATGAATTGCGGACACCACTCGCCGGAATTCGCATGTATGGCGAGATGATCGCAGAGGGTCTCGGGGAACCCGCGCGGCGCAAAGTGTATGCCCGGCGCGTGGCGGACGAGGCACAGCGCCTCGGTCGCGTGGTGACCAATGTTCTCGGTTTCAGCAGGCTGGAGCGGGGCGCCACCCGTCTTCATGCCCAGCCCGGTGACCTGGCGGAGGCGCTGCGCGAGTGTGTGGCGACCCAGCGGCCCCGCCTCGAGGCTGTAGGTGTCGAGCTGGAGGTCGACATCAACGATCGCCTTGGCGAGTTGCCTTTTGACCGGGATGCGCTGTGCCAGATCGTGCACAACCTTCTGGACAACGCAGAGAAGTACACGCGGGGGTGCCCCGATCGGCGGGTCACGGTGACCCTTGAAGACCGCGGGGAGTCCGCTCTGCTTCGGGTCATGGACCGGGGGCCGGGGATCCACGCAGGCCTGCGGGGGCGCTTGTTCAAGCCCTTCAGCCGCGGGACAAGCGTGGACCATCCGGCAGGTCTCGGCCTCGGTCTGGCGCTTGCGAGGAAGCTCGCGATGGAGCACGGGGGCGATCTCGGCTATCGCGATCGAGAGGGCGGAGGCGCGGAAATGAGGGTAATTTTTCCGCACTGAGGGCGCAGCGCGGTGTTTTCGCCTTTTTGGGAAGAAAAGGCCAGCCCTAGTTAAGTTACTTGTTTGGAATGATTTGGATCGCCGAGCTCGTGCCGAATAGATGCTCGCCTGGCGCCGTCGAGCTTGTGGTTTGAGAAAACTCTCTACATATTACCGGCGAATTGATGACCGTATAACGGGCTCGGGTAGATTGTTAGTTAGGCAGAGGCCTTCAATCAATTAGGACAGAGACATGGCGTATCTTGTCGTTGTGGAGTCGCCCGCCAAGGCGAAGACGATCGGCCGTATTCTCGGCAAGGACTACATCGTTGAGGCGAGCTACGGCCACATCCGGGATCTGCCGTCCAGCGCGGCGCAGATTCCGAAGAAGGTCAAAGAGCAGGCCTGGTCCCGTCTCGGCGTGAACGTCGACGACGACTTCGAGCCGATTTACATCATTCCCAGCGAGAAGAAGAAATACGTCAAGACGCTCAAGGACGCGCTCAAGAAGGCTGACGGCCTCCTGCTGGCGACCGATGAGGATCGTGAAGGGGAATCGATCAGCTGGCATGTGGTCGAGGTGCTCAAGCCGAAGGTTCCGGTTCAGCGCATCGCATTCCATGAGATCACGGCCGAGGCGATCAAGAACGCCGTGGCAGAACCCCGGGAGATCAACGAATCCCTCGTGCGAGCGCAGGAGAGTCGAAGGGTGCTGGACCGTCTCTTCGGCTACAGCCTCTCTCCGGTGCTCTGGAAGAAGGTGTCACGCGGGTTGTCCGCAGGTCGCGTGCAGTCGGTGGCCGTGCGGCTCTGCGTGATTCGCGAACGCGATCGGATCGCGTTCCGCGTCGCGTCCTATTGGGATGCGGAGGCGCACTTCTCCGCAGGGGCCGAGCGCTTCGCGGCGCGTCTCGTCCGTATCGACGGCACCCGTGTTGCGGTGGGAGGGGATTTCGAGCAGACGACCGGACGGCCGAAGAAGCCCGAGAGCGTGCGCTGGATCGAAAACGGCCGTGAGGCCGAGAGCCTCTGCTCGAGGCTGGGTGGACCGTGGACGGTCCGGAAGGTCGAGGAGAAGCCGCTGGTCAATCGGCCGCAACCTCCGTTCACGACCTCATCCCTGCAGCAGGACGCGAACCGCAAGTTCTCCTTCTCTGCACGCCACACGATGCGTGTGGCCCAGCGGCTCTACGAGGGTGTGGATCTCGGTGGCGAGCGAGTCGGCCTGATCACCTACATGAGAACCGATTCCTTTACGCTCGCCGAGGGCGCGCTACAGGCCGCCGAGACCGTGATTCGCGAGCGCTTCGGCGCGGAGTACACCCAGGGGGCGCGACGCTACAAGACGAAGTCCGCCGGTGCGCAGGAAGCGCACGAAGCGATCCGGCCGACGGATCTCTCTCGTACCCCCGAGATGATTGCGCGTTACCTGGGCAAAGACGAGGCACGGCTCTATGAACTGATCTGGAAGCGCACGATCGCGAGCCAGATGACGGACGCGAAGGTCCTGCGGACCAGTGTCGAGGTCGCCTCCGCCCTGACGCCCGGGACCGGGACGGGTTCTCTCGCCGCCGACGTGCGCGAGGCGGTCTTCCTGGCGACAGGCAAGGCGATCCAGTTCCCTGGCTTCCTGCGCGCGTACGTCGAAGGCAAGGACGACCCGAAAGCCGAGATCGCCGACAAGGAAGTCATCCTCCCGCGGATGACCGTGGACCAGCAGATCCAGCTGGTGGACCTCGAGGCCAAGGGGCATGAGACGCTGCCCCCGGCCCGCTACACCGAGGCCACGTTGGTCAAGAGGCTCGAGAGCGAGGGTATCGGCCGGCCATCGACCTATGCGACGATCATCGAGACCATTCAGGCTCGAGGTTACGCGTCCAAGCAGAAGAACGCGCTCGTGCCGACCTTCACCGCCTTCGCGGTGACCCAGCTTCTCGAGGAGCACTTCTCGCGTTACGTGGAGTTCGAGTTCACGGCGCGGCTGGAAAAGGAGCTGGATGACGTGGCGGCGGGCTCTATCTCGTGGCACGAGCAGCTCAGCCGCTTCTATTTTGGCGCGAGCAAGGAGCCGGGGCTCAAGGAGCGGATTGAGCGGGCGGAGCCCGAGATCAAGTACCCCGAGATCCTGGTCGGCCAGGATGCGGAGAGCGACGAGAAGATCGTCGTCAAGGTGGGACGCTACGGGCCCTATCTGCAGATGAACGGCGTGATGGCGTCGCTCCCGGAGGATCTGGCGCCAGCGGACCTGACGCTCGAGCATGCTCTCGAGCTGATTCGCAAGAAGCAACAGGGCCCGCGGGTGATCGGTACGGACCCGAAGAGCGGATTGACGGTCTATGCCAGCCACGGCCGCTTCGGGCCCTACGTGCAACTCGGAGAGCTGCCCGAGGACAAGAAGGCACCCAAGCCTCGTCGCGCCTCCCTGCCGAAGGACCAGAACGAAGACACTGTCGACATGGCTCTCGCGCTGAAGTTGCTCTCCTTGCCCCGGACCTTGGGTCAGCATCCGGAAAGGGGCGAGGAGATCATCGCGACGATCGGTCGCTTCGGTCCCTACATCAAGTGCGGCGACGACTCCCGTTCGCTCCGCAGCGCGGATGATGACGTGTACGAAATCAGCTTGGAGCGGGCGCTGGAGATCCTCGCCCGGCCGAAGCGAACACGGCGTGCGCGGGGAGCCGCCAAGGTCGTTCTCAAGGCCCTTGGCCAGATCGGTGATGGACCAGAGATCCAGGTTCTCGAGGGTCCCTACGGAGCGTACATCACGAACGGCGAGAAGAACGCGTCCCTGCCCGAGGGTGTGAGCCTCGAGGCGTTGAGTCTGGAACAGGCCAGCGAGATCCTCAAGACCAAGGGCAAGGCACCGCGCCGCAAGCGATAGGCCGGGCAAATCCTGGACCGGGTGCACGCCGGACCGTCCGCAAACGCAAGGCCAGGTGCACGCTGGACCGTCCTCGCGCAAGTCCGGGCAAAGCCTGGACCGACCGCGAACACCAGGCTGGCTGTTATCTGTGGTCTATCGGTCTCTTGCCTTCGATCAGGAGACGCCGCTACCGGGAGGAAGTTTACCGTCGACGGTCAGCAGGCGGAGCGTCTTCCCTTTCTTCGCGGCCAGGAGCATGCCTTCCGAACGGATGCCGCGGATCTCCGCGGGCTCGAGATTGGTCAACGCGATGACCTTCTTGCCCAGGAGATCGTCGGGTTGATACCAGGCCGCGATACCTGCGATGACCTGGCGGGTCTCGTCTCCGAGATCAATCTGCAGCTTGAGCAGGCGCTCCGCATCGGCGACGGCTTCTGCGCTGCGAATCTGTGCGACCTTCAACTCCAGTCTCGCGAAGTTGTCGTACTTGATCCATTGGATACCCGGGGGGGCGTCTCTCTTCGACGTGGCCTTGGGGTCCGCCTTCTTCTTCGGTCGCTGAATTCGCGGGAAGAGAGCGCTCAGTTCGCGGAGAGCCGTACCTGCCTCGAGACCACCCCAGCTTCGGAGCTGCTCCAGTCGCGGCTCGAGGGTCTCCTCGGGGAGACCCATGCTGCGCCTGAGCTCCCTCATCTTCTCTGGAATGACCGGATAGAGCAGGCCGGAGATGATCCGGAGGGCTTCGAGAGTGTTGTAGAGCACCGTGCGGAAGGCTGCCTCGTCTTCAGCGCCCAGGAGCTTCCAGGGGGCGGCCTGGTCGAAGTACTTGTTTGCGGCGCGGACGGCGCTCATGACTTCGGCGAGGCCGCGGTCGAGGCTCATACCGGTGAGGTGGTCTTCCATGTGTTCGACCGCAGCGAGGCAGGCGGCGCGGAGCTGCTCTTCTGCTGCGCCGAGCCGCGTGGGATCCGGTGCCGGGATGCGGGCCTCGAGATTGCGCTCGACCATCCGCAGCGAGCGGCTGGCCAGGTTGCCGAGGTCGTTGGCGAGGTCGGCGTTGTAGCGCAGGGTGAATGCGTGCTCGCTGAAGTTGGCATCCTTGCCGAGGGACATCTCCGCCATGAGGAAGTAGCGCAGGGCATCGACGCCGTACTTGTCGGCCATCTCCATCGGGTTGGTCACGTTGCCGATCGACTTCGACATCTTCGTGTCGTTGGTCAGCCACCAGCCGTGCGCGAAGATCGTTCGCGGCATGGCCAGGCCCATGGCGTGGAGCATTGTCGGCCAGTAGACCGTATGGGTGGTCAGGATGTCCTTGCCGATCAGGTGGTAGTTCGCCGGCCACCAGCTGGCGAAGCGCTCCTCGTCGTGTCGGTAGCCGATGGCGCTGATGTAGTTCACCAGTGCGTCGAACCACACATAGCAGACATAGTCCGAGTCGAAGGGCAGCTCGATGCCCCAGGGCAGACGCGTCTTGGGGCGGGAGATGCACAAGTCGCCGAGGGGCTGGCGGAGAAAGCCCAGGGTCTCGTTGCGCCGGAACTCCGGCTGAATGAACTCGGGATTCTCTCCGATGTAGCTGATCAGCCAGTCCTGGTACTTCGACATGCGGAAGAAGTAGTTGCTCTCCGTGATCTTCTCGACCTCGCTGCCCTCCGGACTCCGGCCGTCGACCAGTTCCGCCTCCGTGTAGAAACGCTCCTCGCGGACGCTGTACCAGCCCTCGTAGTCGCCCCGGTAGATCTCGTCGCGCTCGAAGAGCTCCGCGAGGATTTCCTGCACGACGCCCTTGTGCCTGGGGTCCGTCGTGCGGATGAAATCGTCGTTGGTGATCTCGAGGCGCTTCCACAGCTCTTCGAAACGCACGACCGTGCGATCGCACTGCTCCTGGGGAGAGATCTCCAGCCGCTTCGCCGCTTCGTAGACCTTCTGCCCGTGCTCATCGGTGCCGGTCAGGAAATGGGTGCGGATACCGAGCAGACGATGATAGCGCGACAGGACGTCGGCGAGCAGCGTCGTGTAGGCGTGCCCGATATGTGGGACGTCGTTGACGTAGTATATCGGCGTTGTGATGTAGAAGCGTTCCATCGGGTTGGCTCCAGGGGCGTCGCCGCGCCCGCGAGTAGTTGAGAGACGGGGTCTAGCCTAGCTTGGCAGAGCCGGAAAGAAAACTGTTCCGGCCCTTACCAAGCCTTCGCGCGCGGGTCGCTCTCGAGACTCTCCAGCAGCGCTCTGACCGCGCGCTCCAGCTGATCGTCGGCTGTCTTCGAGAGATCCTGCTGCGGTGGACGGTGTACGATGATGTCCGGAATCACCCCGTGGTTCTCCTGGTTCTCGCCGGTGATCGCGTCAAACCAGCCGCGTCCCGGAACGCGCACAGAGCCGCCGTTCAAGGTGGGCGCCGCCCCCGTCGAGATGACGGCGCCGAAGGTCGGCATGCCGATCAGAAGGCCGCGTTTCAGGTTCCTGAAGGCGCGGGAGAAGATCTCCGCATTGGAGTAGGAGTCCTCGTCGCAGAGTGCTGCGGCGGGGCGGGTCCAGGCCGCGAGCGGGAGTCGGCCCTGGGGATAGGCCCGAGGAATATCCCCTGCGCCCCGGGGGACGGTGAAGGCGTGGCGTTTCACGCTGAGGACCGCCATCAGGTAGTCCGTCGTCCACCCGCCACCATTGCCTCTCACGTCGATGAGCAGGCCCTCCCGCCCGTGGGCGGCCGCGTACAGGTCCCGCTCGAAGACCTCGAAGGGAGGAATCGACATCGACTGGATGTGCAGGTAGCCCAAGCGGCCTCCCGAGAGCTCCTCGACGATCTTGCGACGCTCCTTGACCCAGGCCCTGTAGCGCAGCTGGCGCTGGGCTCCCGCGCGGATCGGCGTGACCACGGCGTTGCGGATCCTGCCCTTCTCATCCTGTATGCGGATCGGCACGCGTTGAGAGCTTGTATCGGTGAAGAGTTCGTAGATGTTGGTCTTGGTCCCTACCGGCTGGCCGTTGACTTCGAGCAGGCGGTCTCCGGCCTTGAGGTCGACATCGCTGCGCGCCGCGGGGGACTCCTGCAGGAGTTCGCGAACTCGCAGTCCGGGACCTCCCGCCGCCGGGTCGAAGAGGGCGCCGATGTAGCCGCTCTTCTCACCGGGAGCCGCAGCATGCCGGCCCCGGGGGTAGTAGCCCATGTGCGAGGCGTTCAGCTCGCCAAGCATGAGGTTCATCATGGTGGAGAAGTCCGCGTCGGTCGAGGCTTCCATCGCCCAAGGCAGGTACTTGTCCCGCTGGGCTTTCCAGTCGACACCGTGGAAGGCCGGATCATAGAAGTTCTGGTTGAGCGCGTGCCAGCCTTCGAGGAAGGAAACGCGCCGCTCCTCGAGCTTGTCGACTTCGTAGCGTGCCTCGAAGGGAATCGGGTCACCTGCTTTGCCGTCGGTCGAGATGCGCGCGATCTTGCCGCGAGAGAGGTAGAAGACCGTCTTTCCCGAGGCGTCGAATTGCAGCGCGGACGGCGCCTTGCCGCCCTCGCTCAGGCGCTTGATTTCGCTCCCGTCCCAGCGCATCGCGTAGAGATCGCGTTCGCCCTTGAACTCGGCGCTGAAGAGGATCTTCTTCCCGTCGGGAGTTGCCAACGGTGGCCCCTCGTCTCCCCTGAGGGTCGTCAGGGCTTCGTTTCGCTCCCACAGGTCCGCGAAGTCGATGTGGACTGCGGGGAGCTTCCGGGCCGGCTCAGCATCCTTCTCTTTCTCATTCGTTCCGCTCCGCCCGTTTTCGCCCTTGTCTTTGCCTGAGTCCTTGCCGTCACTCTTCTGGGCCTTCCACAGGCTGAGCCATCCCTCCTTGGAGCGCTCCGCGTCTTCGCGGGTGAGCCAGGCAGACCAGAGGTCCAGGGTGTCGGCATGACGCTTCGAGAGCCAAAGCAGCCGCCGGCCGTCGGGAGACCAGTGAGGGGCACGATCCTCGTCCGGATGCCGGCTGATGTTGTAAGCGTCCCCTCCCGCCGCAGGAATGATGAAGACTTCGCTGTTGTACTCGGTGTCCTGCGCGGCGTAGGCGATCCACCGGCCGTCAGGCGACCACTCGAAGCTGCCGAGGTTCCAATGATCCAGCAGGACTCTCTCGTGGCGGCCATCCGCCTCGGCGACGACGAGCTGGCCGCGACCGCGCACGAATGCGAGCGAGTGCCCCTCCGGAGAAAAGCTCACACGATCTACGCCCTCGTCACCGGAAGGAATGAGGGGCTCGATCTTGAAGGAGAACGCCTCCAGCCAGTCCGAGTCCGCGTCTCCCGACTCCGGGGAGGCGAGGAAGATGGCGTTGTCCCCGCCGCTGCCGCGGGTGAAGGCGAGCTGCTTGCCATCGGCGGTCCAGCTCAGGTTCGACTCGCGCACCTGCGTGTTCGTCACACGTACGGTCGGTGAGGGGGCAATGGCCTGGTCATCCTTCGAGCGGATCGCGGCGACGAAGACCTCCCCGTGGACCACGAAAGCGGCCAGGGACCCGTCGGGACGGATGGCCAGGCTGTCGGCGCCGGAGCTATCGATCTTGCGGTCAATCTGGGAGCGAAGCCAGTCGGCGGGGGTCTCGATCTCTAGCTTCTCGGGGTTGCCGTCGGGCAACTCCATGGTGTAGATCGCGTCCTGGTACTCGAACGCGGCGATGCGGCCATCGGCCGAGGCCCGGGGGAAGCGCACGGCGGAGTCCTCCCACCCGGCGACTCGCCGGCTCTCGCCGGACACCAGGTCGAGCAGGAAAAGCTTCTTCCGGCCTTCGCGGGTCGAAAGGTAGAGCAAGGTCTGCTCATCGACCCAGGACGGGGCGTCGTCGTCCCCGTCGAATGCGGTCAACTTGCGGTAGCTGTTGTCATTCTCGCGAAGCCAGAGGTCCCGGCTGGCCGAGCCTCGGTAGCCCCGTCGGTAGGGTTTGGTTCCGCCACGGACGAAAGCGAGACGGTCGCCGGCGGGAGAGTAGCGGGCGACGAGCCCCAGCGCATCCTGCGCGAGGGCAGGGGAGCCGCCTTCGACGCTCACCGTGTAGAACGCGGGTGAGCGCCGGGGGGATTCATCGCGGCGGGAGGCAAAGAGCACGGCTTTGCCGTCGGGTGTGAAGTCGAGGGGCTGGTCCGCCGCGTCCGCGAAGCTCAGGCGCCGGGGCGGGGTGCCGCCATCGGCTGGCATGACGAAAACATCCGCGCTGCCGAAGCGCGATGACGAGAAGGCGAGGGTCTTCCCGTCGCGGGACCAGATCGGGTGGAACTCGTCGGCAGGATGAACCGTCAGGCGCCGGGCCGGGCCGCCGGAACGAGCGACGATCCAGATGTCTCCCTGCCACGAGAAGGCGATGAGGGCTCCGTCAGGTGAGGGGGCCGGGTGGCGAGCCAGCGCCGCCTGGTGGGCCAGGGCCGGGGTGGTCAGACCAGCGAGAATGAGCAGGCAGGCAAACAGTGGCGGTAGAAGGCGGCGGATCATGGCGTCCTCGAGTCTTGGCGGGGTTTTCCGGGGCAATGGGTCCTCGACCGAGCCGTGGCGTTAGCCAAGGTCGTGCTCGTGAGCCGTGGCGTTAGCCAAGGTCGTGCTCGTGGCGATCACAGCCCTCGCAGTGGGGAGAAGGAAATCGCTCGCCGTTCGCGCGGACGCCCCACTTCCAGATCGGCACGCGCTGCTTGAGCTGCCGGATGAACCAGGCCAGGGCCTCGAGCCCTTCCGCGCGGTGTGGTGAGCGCATGACGACCCGGACAGAGCTTTCTCCCACCGGAACCTCGCCGATGCGGTGCAGGCAACTCAGGCTCGGGATGTCGAAGCGCTCGGCCGTTTCCTGGGCCAGTGCGGCCAGTTCGGACTGCGCCATGCCCTCGTAGTGTTCGTAGAAAAGAGCAACGATCTCCTCGTCCTTCTCGGCCCCTCGAACTCGGCCGTGAAAGATGATCTCACTGCCCCAGTCTCCGTTCGCTGCGGCTTCCATGAGCGCGGGAAGGGGCTGGTCGCTCAGCTTCGTGTGAACCATGGGTCTATCCTCCCTGCACCGGGGGAATCAGAGCGACCTCATCGCCGTCCGCCACGGCCGTCGTGCTCGAGGCGAAGACCTGGTTCAGGGCCAGGCGAAACGGGAGCTCGTCCACGGCGCTGCCACCGAGTTTCCGAACCTGCTGCGCCACATCCGCGAGTGTCGACGCGCTGGTCAGCTCCAGTTCGAACTCACTCGTGCCCATCGCATAGCGCAGATGGGAAAAACAGCGCACCTTGACGTGAATCGCAGTCGACATGAATGGACTCCAAGTGGGGGTCGGCGTAGGCCGTCGATGGCCTGTCCTCTCTGGAGGACGCTCCGTCAGTGGCCGCCCGGCCCCGGGCCACAACCGTAGCCTCGTCCGGGTCGATCCGTCAAACTTCGCAGAAAGATCTGGCGCGGACCGGGATCCTGTGGCAAGATCACGCGCCTTGTCGGCCCTTCCTGGGTTTGAGAGGGTTTTGTGCAGCAGAGAAGAGGACGATCACGATGGCCAAAAAGGGACACCGCATCAATGTCATTCTGGAGTGCACCGAGGCGCGCAAGATCGGTGAGACTCCTTCCCGCTATGTGACGACGAAGAACAAGCAGAACCATCCGGCTCGCCTCGAGCTGATGAAGTACAACCGCTACCTGCGTCGCCACACGCTGCACAAGGAGATTCGCTAGTTCGCTCGACCTGAGTGGTCGCGACGCAGGCGAGTGCTTTCTTGTCGCTGCGCTCTTGTCAGGGGCCCCCTCACGGGGGTCTTTCTGCGTCCATGACAGATCTGCGTGGACCCGTGGTATAACATCCTCATGTCCGAGACGATATTCTTGAAGATCATCAGCGGCGAAATTCCTTGCCACAAGGTCTACGAAGACGAGTCCGTGCTCGCGTTTCTCGATATCGGTCCCTTGAGCCCGGGTCACACCCTGATCATCCCCAAGGAGCCTGCCGCGACCCTCGGCGAGCTCTCGGACGAGTCTTCGGCCGCGATCGGTCGGGTCCTGCCGCGAATCTGTCGGGCCGTGAAGGCTGTGAGCGGTGCGTCGGACTACAACGTGCTGCAGAACAACGGCTCTCTCGCGCATCAGGCGGTCTTCCATGTGCACTTCCACGTGATCCCCTGCTTCGAGGGGGGGGAGGGACTGCAGATGAAGTGGAACTCGGGAACCCTCGATCCCGCACGGGGCGCTGACATCGCGGAGCGGCTTCGCGAGGAGCTCCGCTAACAGGTCTTACTCGTCCGGCGGGGCGGGGCAGGGAGTCTAGTCACCATGTTGCGCGTAAGTTCCGAGATCGGACGCCTGCGACGCGTGCTCGTTCACGAGCCCGGAGCCGAGGTGGACCGCATGGTTCCCTCGATGATGGAAGAGTTGCTCTTCGATGACATTCTCTACGGTGATCGTGCGCGCGAGGAACATGCGCGCTTTCGGCGCGTGCTGCAGATGTTGGGCGTCGAGGTCATCGAGATCCGGGACCTCTTGCTGGAGACCTTGGAAGACGAGGAGGCTCGCCACTGGCTGGCCAACCTGGTCGAGGACGAGCTTCCCTCCGCCCTGAGGAGCCCGCTCCGCGAAGCGACGCCCGAGATGCTGACGCGCCGGCTGATCGAAGGGGTTCGCTTCGAGGCGGAACACAAGGGACTCGACGTCAGCGAGCTCTTCGAGCTGGCACCCTTGCCGAACTGGTGTTTTCAGCGAGACCCCCAGGTCGTCTTCGGGAATGGCGTGATCTTCTCCTCCATGGCGACGCCCGCTCGCTACCGGGAAGCTCTCCTGACCCGTACGGTCTTTACTTTTCATCCCGACCTGCGTGGGGCGGAGCTGCTGCACGATCCCCTTCGCGCAGAGGAGGGTCATCCTCTCTTCCTTGGCCTTCACCGGCCGCGGATCGAGGGCGGTGACGTCCTGGTGCTTTCGGAAGACGTGATGGCGATCGGCGAGTCCGAGCGCACGAACTCCGTGGGCATTCACCGCCTGGCCCGGGCGCTCTCGCAGCGGGACGACGGGCCGCGCTGGTTGGTCGTCGTGGAACTTCCACGGCGCCGGGCCTTCATGCATCTCGACACACTCTTCACGGTGGTGGACCACGACGCCTGTCTCGTGCACGCCCCCGTCATTCTGTCGGAAGGCCTCGAGACAGCCCGCGTCTTCGAGATCGACCTCCA
>JANTFM010000057.1 GCA_024763475.1 Acidobacteriota bacterium
GTCGCAAATTGCTGAACTGTTGCAAGCTGCAACAGTTCAGCGCATAAAGGAACCATGGGAAAACAACGGGTCATCGCTCAACGCTACGAAATTCTTTCCAGCTTGGGAGCTGGTGCCGCTGCGGAGGTGTTCCACGTATTCGATCGTGAAGACAAGTCCCAGCGGGCCCTCAAGCTTCTTCATGGGGATGGCCTGGAAGACCCTGAGGCACTTGCTCAGGCGTTTCATCGGGAGTTTCGCCTCCTGACGGAGCTCCGGCACCCACATCTCGTGAGGGTGCACGACTTCGGGACAGCTTCCCTGGAACCCGAGCAGCCAGCACGCCCTTGGTACACCATGGACCTGCTACCCGGTCGAGGGGTCGAAGAAGCCCTCGCTTCCGGAAGCGACTGGCGAATCCTCGCCCGCGTGGCCGACGCGGTTCTCGATGCCCTTACCGCCCTGCACGCTCGAGGTCTAATCCACAGGGACGTGACCGCCGCCAACATCCTCGTCGGAGAGAACTACGAGTCCGAACCACCACCGGTCTGGCTGATGGATCTAGGCCTGGTAGACCTCAAGCGCCAAGTTCAGGGCGGCGTCGTGCGCGGCACGCTCGCCACCATTGCGCCGGAGACTCTGCGAGGAGGCGATATCGACGGCCGAGCTGACCTCTATTCTTTCGGCTGCGTTCTCTACCGGCTATCGACCGGGCAGGATCCCTTTCCAGCATCCAGCCCCTGGCAGACTCTCCAAGCTCACCTGAGGACACCGCCACGTCCTCCCCGACATCTGAACCCGGAACTTCCGTTGAGCCTGGAGCGCGTCATCCTCTCACTGCTCGCGAAGGAGCCCTCGGATCGGCCTGCAACGGCCGAGGCCGTGCGACGCGATCTTTCCGAACTCTCGGGTCGTCGCATCGACCGTATCGTGCCACTCGCAAGTCCTCTCTC
Source organism: Acidobacteriota bacterium (assembly GCA_024763475.1). Lineage (GTDB taxonomy): Bacteria > Acidobacteriota > Polarisedimenticolia > J045 > J045 > JANTFM01. The sequence goes on from JANTFM010000057.1 coordinate 933, forward strand.
CCCGTCGCTCTCGGGACGCAGCCGAGAAATGGAGCGTTTCGAGGAAGCACTCTCGCGCCTCGTCGAGGGTCATGGGGACTGCCTGCTCGTCACCGGCGCCCCGGGATCCGGAAGGACTCGCTTGCTTGAGGAGTATCGTCTCGCCGCCCAGCTCGCGGGACAACGCGGCGTGCTTGTCAGAGCCGGAGATCTTGAGCAACAACCCTTCGCTGTGCTCGACGCCATCGGCTCCGCACTCGCCGAACCGACAAGCCCGGACCTGCCCCAGCAACTCGATCCGCGCCTCGAAGAGCTTGCGGATTCGCTGAGAGATCGGGGCGGCGTGATCCTCGTAGACAACGTCCCCCTGGCGGACGCTGCGTCGCGCTCGGCGCTGCTGGCCCTGGCGGAAATGATCGCGGAGGAGGAACTATCCTGTCTTCTCGCCCTGTCGATGGAAAGCGGGGGAGAGAATATTGACAACCTCGCCGATCTGATGCTCGAGCGCGGTCTCGCGCGGGTCCTCCGCCTCCGGCCGATCGACGAGACCTCCACCGGTCGCATGGCCGCATCGATGCTGGGGCAGCCGGAGCTCCCCCAAGGCTTCGTCGCACGCCTTCATGAAGTGGCCGGCGGTGTTCCACTCCTTATCGATGAACTCGTAACCGCGCTCGTGCACTCGGGAAAAGTCGGCCCCGGAGCCACGCTTCCGGCGAATCCCGAGACCCTCCTCGACGGGGTATCCCTGGCTGCAACACGTTTGGGAGCGCAACTCCCCAAGAAATGGGCGGAGTTCGGAGAACCCTCTCGTGCGCTTCTGGCAGCCCTCGCGGTCGCGGAGGGTGAGCCGGTCAGCTTCGCCCAGCTTGAGCAACTCGATCCTCATACGGCACTCGATCCCGAGGCCGCCTCACCCTTGCTCCAAGCAGGCCTTGTTCGACGGGTGCGAAGCCGCAAGCAGGGCATCGCCCTCACCCTGGCGACACCCGCCTTGGCCGAGAGAATTCTCTCCCTTGTAGACGAGGGAGCCATTCGCTCGCTTCATCGGCGCCGCGCGGATTTGCTCGCAGGGCTGCGGGGAGCGGAGGCTCGACGTGCCTCCCACCTCCTGGCTGCGGGTGACGAGAACGAGGCTTGGCCCCTGATGGTCGAAGCGGCCCGGTCCGCGTTGCGTAACGGAACACCGGTAGAGGCCATCCGCCTCACCGACGAGCTCCTCTCGTGCCACGACGGATCTCTTCCCAAACGACTCGAGACCCGGGCAAGGAGGCTGCGAGCCCGAGCGCTCAATGCCACCGGGCATCCCGACCAGGCCGAGCCGGAGTTCGCTCTCGCGCTGACAGTGGCACGAGAGACCGACGATCCCCTGGAGCTGGCGGAAACGCTTCGGTCCTGTGGCTCCTTCCTCGCAGATGGTGATTTCGCGCCCCAGGCAATCGCCAACTTCGAGGAGGCCCTGGCCCTCCTCGACGAGCTGGGCGATACGGATGGCGGGGCGCGGGTCCTGCTTTCGATGGGTCAGCTTCTGGCACGGCGGGGACAGCACGACGATGCCGAGACTCGACTCCGGTCTGCCCTGAACCAGGCGCGGCGTGCCGGCCGTGCAGACATCCAGGCCGAAGCTCTGCTCGCACTCGGAGAACTCGCTCTGGGGCGGGGAACTCATGAGGAAGCCGGAGAGCACTTTCGTGCTGCAGAGCAAGAAGCGAAGCGAAGCGGGTCAGAGTATGGACGCAACGCCGCCCGACGAGGGAAAGTACTCTCGCTCGAAGCCAGCGGCCGTTTTGCCGAAGCGCTCGCAGCGGCCGAGGACCTGCTCTCGGACGCCCGCGACGCAAAGAACTCCACGGAGGAGGCCGAAGCCAACGCCCTCGCGGGCAGGCTCCTGGTCCACACGGGACGACGCAACGAAGCGCTCGCCCGACTGGGACACGCCATCACGCTGCACCGGCGTCACTCAAGGACGAATCAACTCGCAAGGCTCCAGGCACTGCAGGCCCGCCTTCTCTTGGAACGTGGCCAGGTACGGACCGCGCGAACCCGGGCGAGGGAGGCGCGAGAGCTCGCCTTGAGAACTCGCGCAGGCCTGGCTGATTCCGGAGCCGCGCAAATCCTCGCCCGTATCGAGGCCTTCCTGGGTCACGACAACGAGGTCGAGGAGATTCTCGACCTGCTTCCGAGCGCGACGCCGGCGGCGCGGGCGGAGCGCTCTCTCCTGCTCGGAATGGCCTGCCTGGCAGGCGGGCGTACGGAACGCGCTCGGGAGTTGTTGCAGGAGACCTGCTTTCTGGCTCGTCGAGCGAAGCTGAGAGCCCTGGAAGCGGAAGGCCTGCTGGGCCTGGCCGCCGCCTACGTCGAGATCCGCGAGGTCGAGCGGGCTGGACTGGCTCTCAAGAAGGTTCGGGCCTGGGCCGAATCGGGGGGAGGAGAAGAGACCCTCGCGATGGCTCGTCTCATCGCGGCCGAGAAGGAGTTGGCGCAGCCCGGGGGCGACATGGCCCAAGCCCGCGAGGATGCGGAACTGGCCGCAAGAGCTCTCGACGAGCGGGAGCGCGCGGATCTCGCTTGGCGCGCGTGGGCGGCGCTGGCGGGAACCGCAAGGCGTTTGGGAGATATCGATGCCGCAAACCATGCGCTTCATGAGGCTCTCCGCGCGATCGAGGCCCTGCTGGCATCCCTCCCCCAAGATGTCCGCGGGCGCTTCAGTCAACGACCCCGCGTGCGAGCCCTGCTTCTGCAGGCAGACGGCGACGGCACCGCGTCCACCACTGGCGAAACCCAGCCTTCGCAACACGACCCGGCGTACGAACGCACTCTCGAGAACACGAGGCGGCTGCTCGAGATCAACCGGATGCTCAACAGCACCCTCGAGCTGGACGTCCTCCTGCGCCTGCTGCTGGACACCGCAATCGATTTCTTCGCGGCAGAGAGAGGTTTCGTTCTGATCGAGACGGGATCAGAGACCCAGGTGGAACTCGCGCGCGCTGCCGGAGGAGAGGATCTACCTGATAGCGACCGGCAGTTCAGCCGATCCGTCGCGCGGCAGGTCATTCGCGATGACCAAGCACTGCTCTCCCACAATGCGCAAGCCGATGAACGGCTGAGTTCTTCGAAGTCGATCCACTCGCTGCAGATTCATTCCATCCTGGCCCATCCGCTGCGAGTCCGGGGAAAGGTCGCAGGAGCCATCGTCGTCGACTCCCGCCAAGCCTCCAGTATCTTTGACCGGGAACACCAGGAGCTGATCTCTCGCCTCGCCGACCAGGCCGGGATCGCCCTTGCGAACGCGAGCCTCGTGAAAGAACTGCGCCAACAGGCAGAAGAGATCAAGCACCTAAACGAGCAACTTCAGGAGACGGTTGAGGAGCAACGCGTCGAGATCCTCGAGAAGCAATCGAATCTCGAGTTGCGCTTCCGCTACGACTGCATCGTTGGCGCCTCACCCGCCATGCAGAAGACCTACCGCTCGGTGGACAAGATCCTCCCGACAGAGATTCCCGTGTTGATCAGCGGTGCCTCCGGAACGGGCAAAGACCTGATCGCGCGGGTGCTGCACTACAACGGACCAAGAGCCAGCGAACGATTCATCACCGTCAACTGCGCGGCACTGACAGAAACGCTGCTCGAGTCAGAGCTCTTCGGCCACCGCAAGGGTGCCTTCACCGGTGCCGAGCGAGACCGCAAGGGACTATTCGAACAGGCGGATATGGGGACTCTCTTCCTCGACGAGATCGGCGAAATGCCGCTTCATCTTCAGCCGAAGCTGCTGCGAGCTATCCAGTTCGGCGAAGTGAGGCGTCTGGGAGAAGACAGCTCTCGCAACGTGAATGTGAGAGTTCTCGCCGCAACCAACCGTTCCCTTGCCGAAATGGTCCGCGAGGGGAGTTTCCGCGAGGACCTCTACTATCGCCTGGATGTAGCCGAGGTCGCACTCGCCCCGCTCCGGGAGCGCATGGAAGATATCGGCCTGCTCGTCGGGCATTTCCTCGAGGATTTCGCGGAGAAGAACGACCAGCCCGAGAAGAAGATCGAGAACGCCGCGCTGCGCCTATTCCTGCGCTACGACTGGCCTGGAAACGTCAGGGAACTGGAGAACGAAGTTACTAAGCTGGCAGCGTTTTCCCAGGGGGAGATCATCACGGAACTCGATATCCTGGAGAACGCCTCGTTTCTTGATCGAGCGAAAGTGCGCAAGGCATCCCGCAGCTCGAAGAAGGAAGGAGAAGGAACCCTCGAGCAAGCGGAGGTGGAGCAGATCCGCCAGGCGCTGAAAACCGCAAACGGCAACCGCACCAGGGCTGCTGAGATCCTGGGCATCGACCGGTCAACTCTCTACCGGAAACTGAAGCGACTCGACAGGGAGTTCCGGCCATGAGGGCTGCCGCCGTCCTGGCCAGTGCCGTCTGCTGCCTTCTGTTGTCCTGTACACCTGACCGACCGCCTCTGCAGACAAAAAGCGCGCGAAGGGTGATCCTGGTGTACATCAACACACTGCGCACCGATCACCTCGGCGTCTTCGGATACGAACGAAAGACCACGCCCGCGATGGATGCCTTCGCGCGCCGTGCCGTCTCATTCGATCACGCTCTCACGACCGCGCCATGGAGTCTTCCTGCCGCGCGTTCCCTTCTCACGGGCCGCCAACCAGAGGAGTACGACAGCGCCCGGACCCTATCCGAAATCCTCGGCTCAGCCGGGTTCAGCACCGCGCTCTTTTCTGCCGCTCCCGCCCTTTCGGCCGACTACGATATGCAGCGTGGGTGGGACATTCTGCAGGTCGCGCTCAAGGCACCGGCCGCCACTCAGGTCGATCTCGCGCTCGAGTGGCTCGAGCTGGTCCGGGGCCAGAATGCATTCGTTGTCGTGCATCTGGCCGACACGCAGTTCCCCTACCAGGAGCCGGCATCCTACCGCAGACTCTTCGCGGGAGACCCGCAAGCCCCTTTCGGAGAGACTCTCAGCGAGAACACGGCGGTTGATGCTCGCGTCACTGACAGGGCAGCCAGGCAATACCTGATCGATCGCCACGACAATGCGCTACGCTACCTGGACGATGAGTTGGCACGGCTGTTTGCCGCATTGGAAGAGGATGACCTGGTCTTTCTTTTCTCGGGCCATGGAGAGGAATTCTGGGACCACGCCTCATTCGGCCACGGCCACTCGCTGCATGAGGAAGTGCTTCGCGTGCCCCTCTTGATCCGCGCTCCTGGCCTTGAACCACACCGAGTCAGCGCACCGGTCTCGCTATTGGATCTTACCCCAACGATCCTCGATCTTCTCGGCATGGACCGTGCCGAGTATGGGTTCGACGGTATCAGCCTGGTCCCCGTGATGAACGGTGAACCTGACGCGGAGGAACAGCTCTCGGAGCGCTGCCTCGCTTTCGGGCGCCCGCTCTTCGGACCCATGCGCTGGGGCATTGTGAGTGGAGCACTGAAGTATTCGACCTCTGGTGGAGAGGAGATGCTGTTCGATCTCAGCGACGACCCTCTGGAGAGCAACAACCTGTTGGTGGGAAAGGAATGGACAGCCGGAGCGATCTACCGCCGCAAGTTAGGTGAAGCTCTCGGCCGAGACATCGCCGTCGCCTTTCAACTCGACACGGTGTCTCCCTCCCAGCCCGCACCGCAGCCCGTCAAGGCAACGCTCTCGTTCGCTGGCAACGCGGCGCTTGTCTGGGTCGTCGACCAGCCGGCCATCAGTGCTCTGTCATGGGCTTGGAAAGAAGACGGCAACGCTGTAGCTCGGTGGGAAGCGGGCTTTCGTCAAGCGCGTCGAGTCCTCGCCGTACCCGAGAATTCCATCGACGTCGCATCTCGGAAGATCGCTCTGTTAGTGGATGCAGGCGAGCAGCACTTCGAGATCCCCGTCCAGCCCACGTCAGCCCAGAGACGCGGCACGGACCGCCGACCTCTGGCCCGCACCCGGCTGCCTGGTGGCCTTCGCATGAGCCTCGACTATTGCATCGCGGCTCTTCCCGCAGAAGACACGGGACGCATGCCGCGACTCTCCGTGCCCAAGACTCGCTGAATAGGCCCTCTCCGCGCGGCGCTGGCTGGAGCAGCAAGCTGCCAACCTGCCGGCGAAAGACCCCAGCCCCGCTCTCACGACTGAGTGCGAAACCAGAGAGAGCCCCCAAGAATGCTGCGCGAACCGAGCGCCCTCGGCCCAAACTCCATCCGCACTTGCATCCAGCCGAGGATCGATGTCATCGCGCGGCAGCATCCTCGAGGCTCTCCAGCCGCGTCCGCAACGCCTTCTCGAGCTTGGCGTTCGCTTCCAGTCGCGCGAGTTCGATGGCGCGTTGCAGCGTCTTCCGCGCCTCACCGAACTGACCCGCCTCTCCGTAGGCCACAGCGAGTGTGTCGAGGAGCAGTGCGTTGCTCTCTCCGCCCAGTTGCACTGCGCGTGCAGCAAAAGCGATCGCTGCCTCGGGATTGCGTAGACCCGGCTTCTTCGTCGTCGCAAGAATCCATGCGAGGTTATGCAAGGCATCCTCCGCTCCAGGGTCTTGCTTGATGATGATGCCCAGCTGATCGGCAGCGAGATCCTCTTTGCCCGTCAGCTGATACGCCATGGCCAGGTTGTAGCGCGCCTGCAGGTTACCGGGGGCGAGGCTCAATGCACGCTCGTAGGTCGCAATCGCCTCCTCGTTACGCCCTTGCCTCGTCAGCACGTCCGCAGCGTTGAACAGAGTCGAGATCTGCATGGGATCGGCCTCGAGCGCGTGGCGATACTCTGCCAGCGCCTCGTCCAGCTGCCCATCAGACTCGAAAATGAAGCCGATGTTGTTGTGAGCCTTGGCGAGCAGTGGATCGATCTCGAGCGCCCGCCGGTACTGCGCGATCGCCTCCTGCCGCTCCTGCCGCGCGTCATGCACGGTCCCCAAGCCGAAGACGGCCTCGGCGAGGCCCGGATTCCCGCGCTGCACTCTCTCATACTCCCTGTAGGCCTCGTCCAAACGCCCCTCGAGCAACCAGGTCTTGGCGAGGTTCATCCGCGCATCGACGCGACCCGGGGCTTCTTCGAGGATCTTTCCCAACAGCGTTCTGGCATCCTCGAACTCGCCGCGACGCTGATGCACGAGCGCTAGATTGTTGATCATCTGTAACGACTCAGGATCGCAGCTCAGCCCCTCCTCCATCCGCGCGAGTGCCTCATCTTCCTCCCCCTTGCCCAAGAGGGCGAAACTCCATTGTGCGTACCAGGACGATACCCCGGGGACACGATCGACCAGCTCACGCCACTGGTCGATGGCCCCGTCGAAGAAGCCCTCCTCGGTCAGGAACGACGCGTAGCGCTCCCTCAGGCTCAAATCCTCGGGATTCGCCACCACCGCGTCGGCGAGTGCTTTCCTGGTAAAAGCCAGCGCCTTGTTGGTCTTGGCGGCGAGTTGACGCAGCCCGGCGCGCCGCATGGCCCTCGCGTTCTCATGCCCCGCCTGAAACGTGAAGGGAGCACGGGAGGTCATCGAGAAACTCTTCAGCCCGGCCTGATACTCATCCCACACCGTGAAACCCAAACGCCGCACGAGTCGTGACATCGGCGGGACATCCACCGGTGCTTCCACGCCGAGACGCTTCGCCATCCGTACGCTCACCGCAGGAAAAAACGCCTCAGCCAAGCGATAGTTACCTCTCGAATTCAAGTGAACATGTTCGTAGAAGAGCCCTCGCCCCGGGATGCCATGGGCGGTCTCGGAGGCTGCAGCCATTGCGGAGGCCGCATCTACGAGTTCCAGATCCACGCCGCGCACCGCCGCGGCGTTCGCGGCGGCGCGAAGGGTTGCATTGGTCTGACTATCCGCCCGAAAACGCAAGGTATCGAGGTCAATGGCCCGCTGCAACTCCTCGCTGGCCTTTGCATAGTGCCCGAGCGCCATGAGCGTTCGTCCCATGCGGAAACGCAACTCCGCATAGCGATCGTCGATCGACGCCGCCCGCTCGAACGCCTCGAGGGCGGAAGCATGGTCGCCCTCGCTGGTCTTCGTCTTTCCGAGCGTATAGGCCTCTTCCCAGGACGCCAGAGCCTTCTCCCCCAGGTCATCCCGATGCCGGGATGCGAAGGGGGGCGAGTCCGCATGATTCACTCCCACCGTCGAGAGAATCGAAGCCGCACCGCCCTCGGCGGCCGCATCGAATATGGCCTCGAGGTTGGTCAGCAGATCCGAGCGGACGCGCTCAAGGCGAGGATCGGACGCCGCGACCTCCCGCTCTAGAAACATCTCGAGGCCCTTCCACTCGCTGAACTCACCCGAGCGATTCTGCCCGCCAAGAGCCTGGCCCATGAGCTGCCCGACACGTGTCTCCCGCAGGCGAATCGACGCCCGGATGGCCCCGAGCCCCATACCGGTCTCCGTGAACACGGTTCCAGGCCCATAGGGACCAACGACTTCGTTGTTACCGAGATAGATGAGGAAGAGATCGGGCTCGTAGTGAGAACATTCCTCCGCGATAACACGGGCGACGTGGGAGTTGACTGCCGTCATCGCGGTGTTGATCACTTCGACGCGATGACCTGGAAAGCTATCCTCCAGCATCGCCTCGAGGAACCGGGCGAAGGAGAGCCCGGGCCTCGGCACGCCGAGTGCCACCGATCCGCCCAGAACGAAGACTCGGAAACTATCCTCTTGCTTCGCCTCGGGAAAGCGAAGGACCGCGGGCACCGGCGAAATGCGCTTGGGAAAGAAGCGGTAGCCAAAGTGCGGGTTGCTCGTCAGGTCCCCTTGGCTCGAACCCGGCACGAAGAAACGCGGATCATAACCGTAGCCGCTCACGCGAAGTCCCGCTTCGAGGGCGCCGAGCAAGAGCAGGGGAACGATCGTCGCAGAAACGAGGGGGACGGCCCACCGGCGCCAGCCTGTGAACCGGGGACTGCCTGAAACGCGCTTGCTCGGAGATTTCTCTGTCATGGTCATCCTGTCCGCTGGTGGGTTGCGACACTCTACCGCAATCTCCCGGGCGCGCCCGCGCCTTGGGCACTTGTCGTCAAGCTCGCCGTTGCATCGTGCAACAGGTGTGGATGCTTGCAACAGGAGCTTCAGGGCACCACCTGCGAGCCGACATTTCGAACTCTTTCATTTTCAAGCGTTTTCAGGCGATCTCGTCCTCCTGATGAAGTTGGCACTCCTCTTGCTTTATTGATGGGTGCGAAGGCGGAAAGACCCGACAGGGGCCGCTGGAGGCTAGGTAAACCCAGTTGCGACCCACGCAACCGATGCAGCGCCCAGCCCAATGCCCGGGTCGAAAGACCCAAGCCCCCTAACCTTCAGCGCCCTTGTCGGGGCCTACTTCCCTCCCGTTCTTGACGTCATGCGCACCATGGCTTCTCAGATAGTTCTGCTGGCACAGATGGTCTCCTTGGCTCAGTTAAGCCCGTCTCCCCTGGCGGGCTTTTCTGTATCCGGAGCGGAAGGAACCCGGCAGATGCGAGGACGCTGCTCTTATCCAGTCGTAATTCGGGCGCAAAACACTGATAATCCCTTGCGATGGTGTTCGATCCTGCCGACCCTCCCACCGAAGTGGGGCCAACACTGCGAATCGCCTGGCTGCTGAACGCCGCCGCGATCATCGCGGGTCTCCTGCCGACCTCCAGTGCGGGGTGGGTCGGCGTGCTGTTTTCCGCGGCCTCGGCAATCGCGTGGGTCACGGCCGGCGGATCACGCGCACGGCGAGGATCCCTCAACTGGACGTTGGCGGCCTCGATCGTGGTCGTGCTCACCATCTCCCTCTGGTTCGTCCGCCCGCTACCTACCCCGGACCAGCCACTTGCCCAAGCCAGCAAGACGCTGGAGCAAGCTTGGAGTGCCGAACTCGACATCCTCGAGAGCGTCGGGCGGGACATGCCTGTCGTGGGCGGTGATTACCAGTGGATCAGCGACCGTCGAGAGCGCTTGGGAAAGGGAGCCGGAGTGGCCATCCTGTCCCGGCGCACGGGTGAAGCCGTCGCCTGGTCCGGCTGGACGACACCCCTCAGCGACGAAGAATGGGAAGCGCTCGAAGCACAATTGCACGGGCCAAGCGCCCTGATCGTGCTACGCCGCGGCCTGGCTGTTCGCCTCCTCTCGGCACGGGTCCTCGACGAGGACGCCGGACTGATCTTCACCGCCGAGTGCCCGCTGGCTCGCGAACCTGCGATCGGACGCCTCGGCAAGCAGCTTTCACCCGGCGTCGAAGCGTTCGTCCGTTGGGAGGGCTTCGGTGAGGGCATCCGAGGTGAACTTGGACTTGCTCCCGCCAGCGGCGATGAGGCGACCTACTGGTCGATGCTGCCTCTCTTTACCCGTGCCGCACAAGCTAGTGAACGGATTACCGTGGGACGAGCCACCATTTCACTGGTCCCGAACGAGCTTCTCGCGGCCCGGCGAGAACAGTCCCGTCGCAGGGCGATGGCCGTCGTGGCCGCCGTGCTCTTGACAGCCGTGGCCTTGGCCGATCCAAGGCGCCTCTGGCTGCTGATCCTCGCCGCCCGGCTCGTGCTGCTGCTGGCAGCGCCCCTCTCTCCGGCAGGGGAGTGGGGCCTCGATGGACTGACTCTGGTCGGTCTCGCCGCAACCCCTAAGCTCCCGAGCGGCCGCGGCCTGCGGCGCATCCTCGCCGCGCTGGGCCTTGCCGCAACGCTGGCCGGTCTCGCCGCCTGCTGGTGGATGACCATGCGGGCGCAGCTCGCACCGGGAGAGATCCTGCTCGGAGGCAGCAACCTTCCTCAGCGAGTGCTCTCTCTCGCGGCGCTGGTCTGCATCCCGTGGGCCGGCATGGTCCTGGGACTTCGCACGCAGCGCCTCTCATCAACCTGGGCACTTGCCGCAGGCGGCGCGGTCGCCGGCCTGCTCACTGGCGTGGTCCACACCGCAACGCTGCGACCGGCGTTGCGTGCCCGGATCGAAGAGAGTCTCCTGCCGGAGATCGAAGGCAGGACGCTGCTCTGGCAGGATGCGTTGCTCGAAACCCTTGAGATCGCTGTCCCCTCCGCAGGACAGGATGTTCTTGCCCGCGAGCGCGACGCGGTGGATCTCTGGTGGAATTCCCCGCTCGGACACCTCGGCCTGGCGTCGGGAGTCTGGAAGTACGACGCACGCGGCCAACTGGAGGACCTCTTCCTGACCGGCCTGCCTCCCGTCGAACCCGGGACCCTTCTGGGGGGCTTCGATGAGGACGTCGTCAGTCCCTTTCCACGCCGTTTTCTCGAGCCGGAGATCATCACTCAGGAATTCCTCGAAAGCCGGGTGCAATTGATGGTCGCCGAGTCCCGGAGACCGGAGGGCGGAGCCTGGGTGGCCGCATTGCTCGTCGAGCCGGGGAATATTCCCTCTCGACACCTCAACGACCCCCTGAGGGGTGCCCGGCGACGCCAGAGCAACCCGCCGGACAACCTACTTTCGGTCGCACCGCATCTCGCATGGTTCGACACGAGCGGCAAGTTGATTGCATCGGAACTCGAGGCCGGACCCGCCCCTCCCCTGGCTCCGGAGGGCCCCTACCGCTGGCGGGAGCTGTCCATCGACGGGAGGCCAGTGGACCAGATCGAGATCCGCGACCAGAGCGGTACGATCACCGCCGTGTTCTTCACACCCGACCTCCTCGAGAAGAGTGCCATCACGCTCTCATGGTGCCTGCTCGTCATCGCGGTCGCGCTGGTCCTAAGGACTCTCGCCGCCTTCCAGAAGAACCCTCGCCTCGCGGCAACGACCTTTTCCCACTGGTTCCGCCAGGTAGGAACCCACTTCCGCATACAGCTCGCCGTAGCACTCGTTCTCGCTGGCCTGATCCCGCTGATGGCCCTTGCCGCCGCGGGACAAGCCGCTGCCCGGCGCCAGGGACGCCACCAGATGGAGTCTGCAGCCTCGCTTTCCCTGCACACGGCCACCAGGCTCGTCGAAGACATGGAAGCCCTTAACGTGGCAACCGGTGACGCCGACCGCATCGCCGCCTGGCTCGCGCGCACCCTTGGGGACGACCTTTTCATCTGGCGGAAAGGCGAAATACTCGCGACCAGCCGACCGGACCTGGTCAGGGCGGGCCTGTGGCCTCGCCGCCTACCCGGCGCGAGCTATCTGGCTCTCACCCAGGACAGGCAGGCAATGGTCGTGGAGACGATCGATATCAGTTCCGCCGCCAGCTCCCAGCCCATCGCGGTCGTGCATGGATCCTACGGTGAATCGACCGGCACGAAGGGCATACTCAGCATCTCTCTTTCGCGAGCAGGCCGACTGCTCGAGCAGAACCTCAGCGATGTCGATCGCGCGCTGTTGGTGAGCGTCGCCCTGCTTCTCGGTTTGACGGCCGTCCTTCTCGTACCCGCGACCGGACGATTGGTGCGCCCCCTTGCGCGGCTCAAAGAGGCCACAGCAAACATCGCGGAAGGTCACTTCGACGCCTCCATCCCGGAAACGGGCTACGAAGAGACTCGCGCACTCGCTCGCGCATTCCAGGCCATGGCCCATTCGCTGAAGGAACAGCAGGAGAGCCTGGTGCAACGGCGCGCTGCGATCGAGCGGATCATCGAGAGCATCCCTGTCGCGGTCATCGCCATCAGCGCTGCGCGTGAGATCTGGGCGACGAACCCCCGGGCGGAGGAACTGTTGGCCGCTCGCGCTGGCGACACGTTGGTCACTGGGGGAAGCGAACTGAGCGTCACCGTCGACCGGGCCCTGTCGGGAGTGGGCGAACTCGTGCAAACCATCGAGTGCACGATCGACGAGCAGTCCCGACACTTCCGTGTCTCGGGACTCGATCTACCTGCGCTGTCGAAGAACCAGCCGATGCGGCTGATCCTCGTGGAGGAGCTCACGGACACGATTCGCTCCGAACGCCTCACCGCGTGGGCCGAGATGGCACGGCGGATCGCCCATGAGATCAAGAACCCGCTCACCCCGATCTCTCTTGTCGTCGAGCACATCCGTGCGCTCGCAAAGCGCGAGGATCCGCGCACATCCGAGACTCTAGACCGCGCATTGGCCACGATTTCCGAACAGGTCGCCGTCCTCAAAGAAACCTCCCGGGAGTTCGGAGACTACGCGCGATTGATTCACGCGCTGAAGCGCCCCTTGCTCTTGCCGGAGCAAATCCGCAATTGGCTCGGAGCCTACCTGCTTGCCCCGCCGAAGGGTATCCACATCGAGCTCGTCGGCCCGGACACGATGCCGGCGATCGAGGCCGATCCGCGCCTGCTCCGGCGCGCACTCATCAACCTCGTTGACAATGCCCTCGCCGCCGTCGAACAGGGCGGCGAGATCCGCATCACATGGCGATCGCATGACAAAAACTCGGTCGAGATCACGGTCCAGGACGATGGACCCGGGATTGCTCGGGAGCAGATTCCCCACCTCTTCGAACCGGATGTCACGACCCGGGAAACCGGAAGCGGTCTGGGCCTCCCGATCGCCCGACAGGCTGTCGAGGCCCACGGCGGCACGATCGAGGTGGCCTCGACCCCCGGGCAGGGCTCTATGTTTACCATCAGGATTCCCCTCGACTGACCTGCACTCGGGGGAGAAACAATGGAGAGGATCGTGCCTCAATCGTCCCGGAAATCAGCGTCCCGCCCCGGTCTTGCCCGCAGCTCGCACCTGCTGCTCTTCCTCATGCTTCTTCTTCTCCCTGGCTGCAACCATGAAGGAGGCAAGCCAACGACGGCCAGGAATGTACTCGTCATGGGTCTTGCTTCGGAGCCGGATTCCCTGAACGTCTACCTCTCCCGGATGACGGAGTCGCTCATCATCGCGAATCGAACGCTGCCCCGGCTGGCCGAGGAAGTCCTACCGGATGCGCGACGCAAGGGTGGCCTATTCCCGTCTCTTGCCCAGAGTTGGGAGTTCAGCGATGACGGCCTGGACCTGAGCTTTCACCTCACCCCGGGGCGCCACTGGTCCGACGGAAGCGACGTGAACTGCGATGACCTGGCATTCACCCTCCGTGCCCAGACAGACCCCGCCGTGGGCTGGCGGGCCGCTTCGATCAAGCGGCACATCACCGGGCTGAGTTGTCCGGATCCGCTGACCGCGGTCTT
>JANTFM010000058.1 GCA_024763475.1 Acidobacteriota bacterium
GAGTGTTGCCGCAGTGGTTCTGGCGCCAAGCTCGTTTCAATAACGTTCGTATTTGTGTAAATTATATCAGGAAGAAGAGCTTGCCTGTCGGGGCAGCGGCGGGCAACATTCTTCGCTCCACCGTGGGAAGGTACACCGAAACGACTGGGGTCTGGGGACTTCCTCAGGGTGGCGCGAGGGATTCCGTCCCCACATCGCCCGATCCCGTGGCGAGCCGCGCAATGATCCTTGTCACCGAAAAGAGACTCAAGAGTCCAAGGGGACTTTGCCGCGCTGGAGAGGTGGGAGGAGTGGGGGAAGGTCAGCAGGACTTAGGTAGCGATCGTTCGACGAAAGAGATCGTGAGAAGCGCGACACCGGCGATTCCAAGCCGAGGGCATGCGGACACGGGGGAGCCTTCTGTCCCGAGCCGGAGGCCTCTTGCGTTAAAAAGAAGTGTCGATCTCCGGCGCGGCGGATTGCTTTCCATCGGCCTCCGACCCAGATTCGATGAGGGATTAGGCGGAGGCTTTGAAGGTGCAGAGGCATTTCTGCGCTCCAGCACCCGGCGCGATGAGAGGCCGGTTGCTCGCGCTGCTCGTCGTGTGGCTGCTCGCGACCGCCCTGGCTTCTGCCGAGCCGGGTGGAGGTCTCGTCGTCTACTACGGGGCTGCCGCGGCGAGCGATGCCTTCGATGCCTTCGATGTGGTCGTGCTCGATGGGCTGCGCCATCCACCGCTCGCGCCGCTGGCTGAGCGTGGCAAGACCGTCCTGGGATACCTGAGTCTCGGCGAGGTGGCGAGCGACAAGCCGCACTACTCCACGATCAAGGCTGAGGGTCTGCTCCTTCTCGAGAACCCGCAATGGAAAGGCAGCTTCATGGTGGATCTGCGGGATCCGCGATGGAGGCGCTTCGTCGTCGAGCACTTGGTGCCCGGCTTGCTGCAGCAGGGCTTCGATGGGCTCTTTCTCGACACGCTCGACGATGCCGCGTACCTCGAGTCTCTTGATCCCAAGGCCTACCGGGGCATGAAGAAGGCTGCTGTGCGCCTCGTACGCGCGATTCGGCGGCATTATCCCACGATCACCCTGATGTTGAATCGAGGCTTCGACCTGATCGGCAGCCTCGATGGCGACGTTGACATGTGGCTTGGCGAGTCGACCCTGGCCGACTATGACTTCGCTCGCGAGGACTACACGCTGGTCGATGAGGCTCTCTATCAAAGAATCGCGCTGCTGCTCCAGGCCGCACGCACGCGTCATCCCCGGCTGAGAGTCTTCACCCTGGACTACTGGGATCCCGAAGATCCCGCCGGAACCCGTCATATCTACCAAGTGCAGCGTGCCGCGGGCTTCGAGCCCTATGTCGCGACCGTCGCGCTCGACCGCATCGTTGAGGAGCCGGAAGACTGATGCTCGTCAGGCTCATCGCGACGCTAGGATTGACGAGCGTGCTTTGCGGAGCGGTCCTGCCGGCCTATGGCGGGGAGGACACGCTGCCTCGAACCGTGCTCGCGCTCTACGATGCCGACGAGGGCGAGACGGCCTGGACCGGTCGCACTCACCAGCGGGCGGAGATGCCGCTGAATCATCTGGGCCTCGTCGTCAAGTATCACGATTTGCGCGAGGGGCTGCCTCCGCTCTCCGAGCTACAGGGTGTGCGCGGTGTCCTGACCTGGTTCTACGACGTTGTCTTCGAGGATCCGTCCGCCTATCTCCAATGGGTTGACCAGTTGATCAGCTCCGGCCGCAAACTTGTCGTGCTCGGCAGTTCGGGGATCGCCGACCAGAGAAATGAGACGGGTCGCCTGAGCCCGGAGATCCAGGCTTTCTGGAGGCATCTGGGGTTGCGTTGCGAAGATGACTGGGTGGGCGTGACCTACGACGTCGATGTGATCGAATCCGACCCGTCGATCGTCGGATTCGAGCGGCCGTTGGGCGGCGTCTTTCCCGGCTACTCGGTCTTCAAGACGATTGATGCGAACACTCGGACGATACTCGAGGTGGGGCGTGCGCGGCAGGAGCCGACTCGTAGCGCGGTCATCGTCACCGGCAAGAACGGCGGTTACGCGGCCGATGGGTATGCACTCCATCCTGGCGAGGATGGGCTGGACGAGTGGTTGATCGATCCCTTCGAGTTCTTCCGCGAAGCCTTCGCGACCGACGATCTACCCAAGCCGGATACAACGACCCTCTCGGGACGCCGCATCTTCTACAGCCATATCGACGGCGACGGCTGGCGCAATCCTACCGAAGTGGCGGAATACCGCCGGAGTGGTGCCCTGAGCCCCGAGGTCATCCTGCACGAGGTCTTCGAGAAGTACCCCGAGTTTCCCGTCACCGTGGGTCCGGTTGTTGCGGATATCGATCCCGAGTGGTTGGGCTCGAGCGAGGGTCTGCGTCTCGCACGAGAGATCTTCGCGCTGCCGAACGTCGAGGCCGGCTGCCACACCTACAGTCATCCGCTGGACTGGCACTACTTCGAAGACTTCGATCCGCAGGAGAGTTCGGCCACCGAGACCCTCACCGAAGAGGCCGAGGGTGCCTGGCGTCGCGTCCAGCAATGGACAGGGTTCGGCGGGGACCAGGGAGATGTGCCGTCGACTGGGGATCACGCCTTCAACGATGCCTACGACAGGCCTCGCAGCTACGAGATCAAGCCCTTCAATCTGCAGCACGAGATCGAGGGTGCCGTGCGCTTTGTCGAGGGTCTTCTGCCGGCGGGGAAGCGCGTAGAGCTCTACCAGTGGAGTGGCGACACGACGCCGTTCACGAAGGCGGTGTCGCTGACACGCCGCCTCGGGCTGCGAAACATCAACGGTGGGGATACACGCTTCGACCGGGAGTTCCCCTCCTACAGCTCGGTGGCCGCGATAGGCCGGCTCACGGGAAGCCTGACGCATCCTGGCGAGGTGCAGATCTACGCATCGAACAGCAACGAGAACACCTACACCGAGCTGTGGACCAAGCGCTACTTCGGGTTCATCCATCTCGCGAAGACGATCGACAACACGGAAGCGCCACGCCGGGTCAAACCCTTCAACCTCTATTACCACATGTACTCGGGCCAGAAACAGCCGAGCTTGCACGCGGTGCAAGCGAATCTCGATCATGCGCGCTCGCTGTCGCTTGCTCCGATCAGCGCGAGCGAGTTCTGTGCGATCGGGGACGGGTTCTTCTCGACGCGTATCGTGCCGGAGGGTCCGGATCGATGGAGGATCGAAGAGCGCCAGGGGCTCGCCACGATTCGTTTTGACCACGCGCTGGATCGGAGCATCGACTGGGAGCGCTCAGAGGGGATCATCGGTCAGACCTACACGCAAGGAAGCCTCTACGTCGCTCTCGACGATGCGGTCGTTGCACCGGTTGTCGCCCTGGTGGAGAGGCCGGCTGGAGGACGGAATCCGCGTGCCAGCAGACCCTACCTGGTGGAAGGCCGCTGGCGAGTCTCGCGACTGAGCGTGATGGGTTCCGGGATGGATTTCTCCGCACGAGGGTACGGAGATGGGTCGATGAGCTGGAGGATGCCGCGGCCCGGTGAGTACTCCGTGACGATTCAGCGTGCCGCCGGGACCGATGCCCGGGGAGCTTCGCCCGAGTCCTCCGTCGCCGCCACCGATGAGCAGGGGCTGCTGCAGATCGTGGTACCAGGCCCGGGAATCACCGGACTCCGGGTGCGCGTCCGCCGCGTCGGGGACCGATGAGCAGCCGCTTCACCTTCGTCCTGACCGTGGCGTTGCTCGTAGTGGGCTCGCTGATCGCGGGCATCGTCCTGGTGCCCGGTGACTCCGAGATGGCGTTGATCCATTTGCGGGGCAAGCAGTACAAGATCGCCCTTGCCGAGTACGAGCGCCTGGGAAGGGAAGGCGAGCTTTCCACCGGCGTTGTGAAGTCGCTATGCGATCTCTACTTGCAGCGAGGCGAGGTGGACCGGGCCGTCCTGCTCCTCGAACACTTCGTCGAGGCCAATCCAGACGATCTGAGCGCTCGCCGGCGTTTGGGCGTGCTGTATCAGTATGCTCAACGTCCGGTAGATTTCCGCATCAATCTCGAGAAGATCCAGCGCCTCGACAGCAACGAAGAGACCTTGCGGCAGCTGTCGAGGATCTACAATGCCAACGCAGACTACAGCCGCCAGATCGGCATCCTGCAACTGCTGGTCAGCGAGCACGAGGGCAGTGCGCAGGACTACTTGGATCTCGCCTACCTGGAGGCCCGGGAGGGACGCTACTCCGATGCGGTCGCGGTGATGAGGCGTGTACAGGAGCTCTTTCCCGAGGCCATCACCGAGCAGAGCAGGGAAGTCCTGATCAATCTCCTCTTGGACGCCGGACGCCAGCCCGAAGCCGAGCGAGAGGCGGAGGAATGGCTGGCAGAACGCAACGACTGGCGCATGGCGTCTAAACTCGGCGCCCTCTTCGCCTCGCGCCTGCAGCCGGAGCTGGCTCTGGCCCTGCTGAAACCCTTTCGCGCCATGGCCAGCAGCGAGCCGCGCTTGATGAGCCAGATCATCGAAATGATGATTGCGTCCGGACAGCGCGACGACGCGTTCAAACTGCTCGAATCCATGCACGACTCAGACAGCCTGCCCGCGGCCTGCGTGGCTCCCCTGGTCGATCTTGCGCTGGCGAGGTCGCGGACCGCGCTGGCCCTCAGCGCGGCAACTCGCGGGGCTTCCTTCTCTCAGCTGCCCGAGTGGCTGAAGGAAGGCGTGGTCGACGCCGTTCAACGCGAGGGCCGAGTCCCTGCAGCCAGGCGCCTGTTGGGAGCTCTCCGGAGGGAGTGGCTCGAGGAGCATGTGCTCGAGGGTATCGGGCTGGCCCTTGTGGCTCGAGACTATCCAGCAGCTGGTCACTGGGTCGGGAGGGCACGACGGCAGGGACTCGATCCGGGGGAGGAGTATTTCTATGAAGTCTCGCGCGCCCGCGAGCGGGGCGCTGCGGTCGTCGCTCTGCTCGCCGACGAACTGAGGTGGAGGCTCGCCCAGGGCCCGCTGGATCCCGACCTGAAGGGTGACTTGCTGACCCAGCTCGTCGATCTGGGGTTTGCCGAGGAAACCCTCGGCGACCTCGCGGATCTTGCTCGCGCGCGACCGGAGGCATGGTTCCCGTACTTCGTCGAGGTCGCGGACAGCATCGAGGCGTCCGGAGCGGTCGTCGAACTGAGTTGTGACCTCCTTCAGCGCGAGAGTCTCCCAAGGCGCGAGAGTCCAACGGAGCGCGACAGTCACACGAAGCGCGACAGTCACACGGAGCGAGACAGTCACACGGAGCGAGAGCGTCACACGGAGCGAGAGCGTCACACGGAGCGAGAGCGTCTCACGGAGCGCGAAAGTCTCACGGAGCACGAGACAGAGACCCTCTTCTATGTTCTTTTCGATCATGGAGCTCTTCCCGAAAGAGTTCTTCCTCAGCTCGAGGCCTTCGCCCTCAGGCGTGGGGGTTCGTGGGCTTCGGCTTACGAGGAAAGGCTCCTTGAACGAGGGATGCGGGAGCGACTCGCGATCTTCTGGAGCCTACGCGCGGCACGGACGGATACGCCCACGGCAGAGCGGCGCTCCATCGCGTACAGCCTGCTGGAAGCGGGCCAGCAGGATCGCGCTGTTGCGGTCCTTCAACAGCTCGCAAGCAGTGCTGCGGGCTCGAGCCAGGATCTGGACGATCTTCTCTCGCTTTGGGGCGAGGATCCTCCGGAAGACGCCCGCGCGTGGCTGCTGGAAAGAGCTCTTGCGGCCCGGGATGACGAGCTGGGATCCTGGATCTCGCAGCTGCTGAAGATCGGGATGGCGCGCGAAGCGATCGACATCGTCGGCGCACGACGGCCCCCTGTCGGAGAGGGCGGAGCCTTGCGCTCTCTCTACCTGGAGGCGCTCATGGCGGCAGGGGAGAAAGAGAAGCTGCTTCGGCTGATCGGCGAGGAGCTGAGCTTCGAGACGAGCCCGGAGCGCCTGGGAGAGCTCGGTGCGGCGGCCCTCGATGCGGGTGACATGGCGCTTGCCGATCATGCCTTCCAGCTGCAGCTCGCCGTGGATCCACGGAGCGTCGAGGCTCGTCGGCAACTCGGTCGTCTCGCGTTCGCAAGCTCGCGATACTCGCTCGCGAAGGACTACTTGGCGGAGGTCATCGCCGAGGACGAAGGCGACTTCGAGAGCCGCTTCTTCTACGGGGAGATCCTGCTTCGCGAGAGTGACCGGCGCGGCGCCGCGAGCCACTACCGCAGGGCGCTCGCCCAACTCGATGAGTTTTCCGGGAGAGAGCCCCGGCAGCGGGTCATTCGGGCTCAGCTCTTGCATCGCCTCGGACAGACGCGAGCCGCCCGGCGCATCTTCGACGGGCTTCTTCGTGACGATCCAGGGCAAAACCAGCTGCGAGCCGACTATGTCTCGCTCCTCCTCGATGAGGGAGATCTTCCGCGCGCGAACTCTGTGTTGGCCGGGGCTCCTCCGGGAGGAGACGTGGCCGGACGCTTGCGGCTGGGTCTTCTGACGGCCGCGCTGGCGACGCGCCAGGGACGCACGGGGGCCGCCGCCGACCTGCTGGCGGAGTTGCATGAGAGCTGGCCCGAAGAGCCGACCGTTCTCGTCGCACTGGCAGGCAACGAGGAGGCGACGGGTCGCTGGGGTGCGGCACAGAGGCATGCCGAAACGGCTCTGTCTCTGGAGCCCGCGAACGAGGACATCTACCGCACGCGGGAGGCACTGCGTCTTCGCAGGAGGCCGCACGCGGACCTTGCGTTGCGGCAGGAGACGGGCGATGCCGAGGCATCGTTGCAGGTAGCCACCGTCCACTTCGAAACGCCGCTGGCGTTCTCCCTGCGTGCAGGGCTGGTCCACGAGCGAGCGCGCGTGACCCTCTCCGAGACGAGCCCGGTCGAGCGCGGCCGGAGGGATGAACTCTTCCTCCGCCGGGACGGCGGCAACGGCTCCCAGTATGGAGTCTCTGTCTTCGCGGCTGACGAGGGTTCGGGGGCAGGCGCCATGTTCCGGCGTCACGATCTGTTCGGGGTCTGGGACCTGTCCCTTCGGCTGAACGAGCCTTACTGGGATCTGGCCGCTGCCGTGGATGAGGGGGCGACACGTTCGCGGCTCTCCCTCGCCCGGAGGCAGCCCTTGAGCCAGGGGATCGAGGCGCGGGCGCAGGCTTCTCTCAACCGCTACGGCTGCCGCGAGTGCAACGAGACGGTCGATTCGCTCCGGATCACTTTCGACCTGGTCTACCCGCTGCGTCGGGGACGAATTGCTGTTGCGGGACACTACCTGCTGGATGCGGAGTACATGTCAGCTCCGCCCGCCTCGCTTGGTTTTCTCTTCCGGCGCCGCGAGGTCCACACCCCGGCCCTCTCCGTCCGGGGGAGGCTTGCCAAGCGCGTCCCGGCCGCCGTGATGCTGGGCTACTCCTGGGATCGCTTCGGTGGTCAAGGAATCAACCTGGGTGCTGAGCTGGGCTACGAGATCGGCGAAGGGCTGAAGGTGCAACTTTCGTATGGGCAGCAACTTGGACGATCCGGCGCGGAGGGCGTGGTGCGCCACTTCAGTGCCGGCCTCGCGTGGACTCTGTGATGAGGCGCGCGAACGACACCGGGCCGGAGCAGCCGAGGCGGAGCGCCTGGTTCCCGCGCTCAGCTGCGTTGGTCGAGGCGTTCGTGCTGCTCGCGGTGCTCCTCGCCGTCGACCAGTTCCTGCTCGGTGGGAACCGCTTCGCCGGCATATCGCCCCATCCCTTCTGGCTGGTGATCCTGCTGCCTGCGATTCAGTACGGCACCCGTGAGGCGCTGGTCGCGGCGTTGATGTGCTCGGTCGCCCTGCTCGCGAAAAACGTCCCCGGGCAGGACATCAGCCAGGATCTCTACGACTATGTTTTCTCCCTGCTCAAGTTGCCGCTGTTGTGGTTTGCTGCCGCGGTTCTCCTCGGTGAGATTCGCATGCGGCATGTCAACGAACGCAACCACGATCGCGAGCAACTTGCCGAGATTGGCGAGCGAGCATCGACTCTCGCGAGCGCCTACGAGCGGCTGGACGAGCGGCGAGAGCAGCTGGAGACCCGGGTGGCCGGTCAGCTGCAGACGGTCACGACGCTCTACGAGGCGTCTCGCGCGCTCGAAACACTGGAACCCGGGTCCGTCTTGGTGGGGGCGATGCGGGCACTGGCCCAGGTCATGAGTCCTGAGCAGTGTTCTATCTTCACGCTCCGCAAGGGCCGCCTGCAGCTGGTGGCCAGCGAAGGCTGGGATGCCGACGAGTCGCCGGTCCGGGACTTCGGGGTTGAGAGCGCCCTCTTCCGCGAGATTGTCGGCCGGCAGCGGGTCCTCTGCGTGGTTCGTGAGGAAGACCAACTTGTGCTGGACGGTCAAGGATTGCTCGCTGGTCCCTTGCTTGACCCGGATTCGGGCGAAGTGCTCGGTATGCTCAAGATCGAGAGACTAGACTTCGTCCAGCTGAGCTCCTCGAGTCTTCGCAACTTCCGCATTCTCTGCGAGTGGGTGGCCACCAGCTACTTGCGCGCGCTGCGTCACCAGGAAGCGGAGCGCGACCGCGTGCTCGATGGCGAGACGAACCTCTACTCACGCAACTTCCTGGACCGTCAGAGCGACTACCTGTCCGGCCTCGCCCGCCGCCTCGGTTTTCACCTGTCCCGCATCGATATCCGCCTGAAGGAAAGCGACGAACTCTCGCCGGAGGAGCAGCAGATCGTCCCCGAAGCCTTGCGAGACACCGTGACCGAAGTGCTCCGGAGCACAGATCTCGCGTTTCATCGCGAGCAGAGGGGGTACAGCTACGCGATTCTCCTTCCCGGCACGCCGATCGCCAACTGTGAGGTCGTCATCGACAAGGTGCGTGACGGTTTGAAGCGGCGCCTGCCCGACTGGTTGGAACAAGAGCGTTTCTCATTCGTCGTGCACGAGATCCATGTGCACGACCCTGAGGCCTTCGCCGAGATGGTTGGGCGATGGCAGACCACCTGTGTCTAGCGTTCCGCGCGGGGGGGAGATCCATGGCAGAGCCGTGCGTCACGCGTGGATCGCGGCGCTGCTTGCCCTGGCGACTCTCGTGGCCGAGGTTGCGTGGATTTTGCCGCTGGCGAAGGCCGAGATCGATGCCCCAGGTGGGATCCTGGCGCATGGAGTCATCGTCTTGGCGCTGCTGCTGATTCTGGGTGCCGCGACCTTGCTCGGTCGGGACTTGCGCCTGCTCGCCCTGTTGGCGATCAGTACGGCGGCCTTCGGACCCTTTGGAGCCGTGGGTACCCTGACCGTTGCGATGCTGAGGGTCTGGCACCAGCGGCTCGCGGTGTCGTTCAAGGAATGGTACGAGTCGCTCTTTCCACGGCAGGCTGTCGATCACACGCAGCGCGTGTTCGAGACTGTGAGCCAAGGCAGCGACGGGCAGGGGGCCGCGGTGGTCACCACGCCCTTCGTGGACGTGCTCGCCTTCGGCAGCATGGAAGAGAAGCAATCGGCGATCGCGCTGATGACGCGCCACTTCAAGCCGGCGTTCGGGGCCATTCTCAAGGAGGCCCTGCACGACCAGAGCGCAGCGGTGCGTGTTCAGGCCGCTGCCGCCATGGCACGTATCGAGTCCCGTTTCATGGAACAGGCGCTCGCACTCGAAGCCGAGCTTGCCCGCGATCCCGGGGATCCCGAGCGCGCCGATCCCGGCGAGACACTGCTGGCCTTGGCGCGGCTCCACGACGATCATGCGTTCACGGGACTGCTCGATGGATCCCGGCTGCGGGAAGCTCGATCGATGGCCATGGACCGCTACCGGCAGTATCTCGAGCTTGACCCGGAGCACTTTGCTTCGAGGCTCGCAATTGGCCGGCTGTTGATCCGCGACCGGCGCTTCGGAGAGGCTGCAGCCTGGATCGAGGAGAGCTTCTCTGACGGCATTCCCTCGGGACCTCTGCTTCTTTGGTATATCGAGAGCCTGTTCAAGATGGGGCGCTTCGAGGAGCTCAGGTCCCATTGCAGGGAGCATGCGCTGCGGCTCACCAAGGAAATTTCCATCCCTGAGAACGCCTTCCTCGCGGTCCAGACCTGGGCCGGACGAGACCTTGGGACGGAGTCGCCATGAGCGAGACGCGCATGGCGGATGTCTGCCTGCTCCTCGAAGGGACCTACCCCTATGTTCATGGGGGGGTCTCGTCATGGGTTCACGATCTACTCCATGCACACAAGGAGCTCAGCTTTCACCTCGTCTGCCTGATGCCCGATCGAAAACTCCCGGCGGATCGCTACGCGGTGCCCGACAACGTGCTCAGCCGCGATCCCGTCTTCTTGGACGAGCTTCCGCCCGGTCCGCGCCACATCCGCAACTTCGCTGCGGTGGGTGAGCGCCTGGCCCCGGCGATCACGCAGCTGCTGCTGCGGGGCGACTTGGTGCATCTGGCCGAGATCATGGATGCGCTGGGCTCCGTGCAGCCGGTTCCCGGCGGGCGCCTGCTGCTGGGATCACCAGAGGCGTGGGATCTGCTTGTCGAGGCCTACAGGGGCCGTCACGACGGGAGTTCCTTCATCGACTTCTTCTGGAGTTGGCAGGCGCTGCTCGGTGGCCTTTTCTCCGTTCTGCTGGCACCGCTGCCGCCTGCCCGCGTCTATCATGTCGTCTCCACCGGCTATGCCGGCCTGATGGCGGCCCGGGCACGAGTTGAAAGCGGCCGGCCGGTGCTGCTCACCGAGCACGGAATCTATACCAACGAGCGCCGCATCGAGCTGGCGATGTCCGACTGGCTGCACGACCGGCCGGTGGATACCCTCGCCGTCGGCGGATCACGGCGAGAGCTCAAGGATCTTTGGGTGGACGCCTTCGTCGGCTACTCGCGATGCTGCTACCAGGCTTGCGACGAGATCATCACGCTCTACACCGCCAACCAACAGTTCCAACTCGAAGATGGGGCGCCCCCGGAGCGCCTGTCGGTGATCCCCAACGGCATCGACTACGAGGCCTACGCAGCCGTCGAGCGCGACCTGAGCCCCCGCCCCCCGACCGTCGGGTTGATTGGAAGGGTCGTGCCGATCAAGGACATCAAGACCTACATCCGTGCCTGCGAGTTGCTGCGCCGGCAGGTGCCGGAGCTCAGGGCGCTCGTCCTCGGCCCCTACGACGAAGATCCGGGATACTTCCAGGAATGCGAGGAAATGGTCCAGCACCTGGGGCTGGGCGACACCCTGGAGTTCCTGGGCAAGGTGAAGCTGACCGAGTACCTGGGCAAGATCGATGCGCTCGCTTTGACCAGCATCAGCGAGGCGCAGCCGCTGGTGATCCTCGAGGCAGGAGCGGCCGGTGTGCCGACGGTCGCAACGGATGTCGGCTCCTGCGAAGAGCTGCTGCTGGGGCGGCCGGACGAGGAGCCGAAGCTCGGGCCCGGTGGTGCCGTGGTGCCGCTCTCGAACCCGCAGGCCGTCGCGGAAGCCCTGGCGAGGATCCTCAACAGTGAGGATCAGCGCGAACGCTACGGTGAAGCCATGCGCGAGCGGGTCCGGCTCTACTACAACAAGGTCGATCTCGATGCGGCCTACGCTCGTCTCTACGCCACCGCCCGGGAGAAGGCGACGGTCGAGTCGGTCCTCAAGGCGCCTTGCGCCGAGGTTACGAGCTGATGGCCGGCATCGGTTTCGAGCTGCGCAAGCTGGCCCGCAAGGATGACCTGATCTCCGTGGTGAGTGCCTACACACACTCGTCGATCGCCAGCGCAGGACCCTGGTTGTTCACCATCCTGGCCCTGGGCGCCATCTCGGTCTGGGGTAGCGGCCTTGCCGGCAGCGAACCCCTGGCGGTGTTTCGGCTGATCATCATCTACAACTTCGCGTTCTCGCTCGTTTTCTCTTCGCCGGTCACGCTCGTTGCGACACGGCTGCTCGCCGATGAGATCTATACCGGTGATGTGAGCGAGGCTCCAGGGCTCCTGCTGGGAAGCCTGGCGTTGGTCTTTGTTGTGCAGTTTCCGCTCGCGTGCTTCTTCTATTTTTACTACGTGGACCTGTCGCCGCTGGCTCGCTTCCTGTCCTTCGCGAACTACTTTCTCGTCTGCGGCATCTGGGTTGCGAGCATCTTTCTCACCGCGCTCAAGGACTATCGTGCCGTCAGCAAGGCCTTTGGTGCCGGAATGCTGACCGCGTTGGTGGCGACCCTCTGGCTTGCGCGCGCCGGCGGGGTCGTCGGCATGCTGATCGGCTTCAGCCTGGGGCTCACGATCATCGTCTTCAGCCTGATCTCTCGTGTCATCGCCGAGTACCCCTATCCGCTCGTCACCCCGCAGAAGGCGCTGCGCAGCTCGCCCCGCTACTGGGAAGTTGCCCTCACCGGCTTGCTCTACAACGCAGCCATCTGGGTGGACAAGTGGGTGATGTGGTTTTCCCCCGAGCAGCAGACACTGAGCAGCCGGATGATCTCTTACCCCGACTACGACAGCGCCTGCTTCCTGGCCTTCCTCACGATCGTTCCGTCGTTGGCGATCTTCCTGGTGCGAATCGAGACGGGCTTCTTTGAGCGCTATCAGCGTTTCTACGAGAACATCATCTCCCATGCACCGCTGAAGCGGATCGAAAGGAACCATGCCGCCATCATCAGCAACCTGCAGGAGAGCGCCCGCAACCTGCTCGTCTTCCAGGGTTGCGTCTCCTATATCGTCATCCTGACGGCGCCTCAGATTCTCGAGATACTTGGGGTCTCGTTCCTGCAGTTGCCGATCTTCAGGCTGGCCGTGCTCGGCGCCCTGTTCCACGTACTCTTCCTGTCCGTGTCGATCCTGCTCTCCTACTTCGACATGCGGCGCTCATGGTTGTACGTGAACCTGCTCTTCTTCGTTTCCAACGCGCTGCTGACGTGGATTTCGATGAAGATGGGCTTCCGCTACTACGGCCTCGGGTATTTTCTCTCGGCGCTGCTGACCTCGGTGGTGGCCTTCGCTGTGCTGGCCCATCACCTGCGAGACCTGCCCTACCAGACCTTTGCGGCCCATGGCGGTCGCCGCTAGTCCCTGTCGCCTCGCCATCCAGTCGCTTCGAGCTTCAGCTGCTTCGAGCCTCAGCCGCTTCGAGCTTCAGCCGCATCGAGCTTTAGCTGCTTCGAGCTCCAGCCGCGTCGAGTTCCAGTCGCGTCGAGCTTTAGCTGCTTCGAGCTCCAGTCGCTTCGAGTTCCAGCCGCTTCGAGGGCTCAGATCGCGTCGATGATCCCGTTGAAGGTTGCCGAGGGCCGCATGTGTTTCTCGGTCAAGGCCGGGTCGGGAAGGTAGTAGCCGCCGATGTCGACCGGCTCTCCCTGGGCGGCGAGCAGCTCGTCAGCGATCGTTGACGCATGGCGTTCGAGTTGGTCGGCCACCCCGGCGAAGCGCGTTTTCAGAGCTGGGTTCTTGTCCTGTGTGGCGAGCGCCTTCGCCCAGTACATCGCGAGGTAGAAGGAACTGCCCCGGTTGTCGAGTTCGTTGACCTTGCGGGACGGCGACCTGCCGTTCTCGAGGTAGGTCCCGATCGCCTGATCGAGGGTTTCGGCGAGGAGCGTGGCCACTTCGTTGCCGGTCGTTCTGGCGATCTGCTCGAAGGATGGTACGAGCGCGCAGTACTCGCCGAGAGAATCCCAGCGGAGATGGCCTTCCTTGAGGAACTGCTGGACGTGTTTGGGGGCGGAGCCACCTGCGCCGGTCTCGAAGAGGCCGCCACCCGACATCAGCGGGACGATGGAGAGCATCCGGGCGCTCGTGCCCAGTTCGAGGATCGGGAACAGGTCCGTCAGGTAGTCACGCAGCACGTTACCGGTGACGGAGATCGTGTCCTCACCCTTGCGAATGCGCTCGAGGGAGAACTTCATCGCATCCACCGGCCGCATGATGCGGATGTCGAGTCCTGTCGTATCGTGCTCGGGAAGATACGCCTCGACCTTGCGGATGATCTCGGCGTCATGCCCGCGGCGATCGTCCAACCAGAAAATCGCCGGCGTACCGGCGGCCCGGGCCCGTGTGACGGCGAGGCGGACCCAGTCACGGATCGGCGCGTCCTTTGCCTGGCACATGCGGAAAATGTCACCGCGTTCCACGCTCTGCTCGAGGAGCGTCGCGCCGGAAGAGTCGACGATCCGAATCCTGCCGGCGGCCGGTGCCTCGAAGGTTTTGTCGTGGGAGCCGTACTCCTCCGCCTTCTTCGCCATCAGGCCCACGTTCGCGACACTGCCCATCGTCGAAGGGTCGAACTGGCCGAGAGCCTTGGCGTTGGCGAGGATCTCCTGGTAGATCGTGGCGTAGGAACGGTCGGGGACCATGGCGAGGGTGTCCTGCAGCTGATCCTCGAGATTCCACATCCTGCCCCCGTCACGAATGATGTTGGGCATCGAAGCGTCCACGATGACGTTGTTCGGGACATGAAGATTGGTGATGCCCTTCCTCGAATCGACCATCGCGAGGGCCGGTCTGCTCTTGTAGACCGCCTCGATGTCGGCCTCGATCTCGGCACGCTTCTCCGAGGGAAGCTTGTCGAGTCGCTCGAGGACGTCGGCGAGGCCGTTGTTGACGTTCGCGCCGATCTCTTCCAGCAGATCCGCGTGCTTCTCCAGCGCGTCCTTGTAGTAGACGGACACACAGTGGCCGAACATGATCGGATCGGAGATCTTCATCATGGTTGCCTTGAGATGCAGCGAGAGCAGCACGCCATCCTCCCGCGCCGCGTCCATCTGCCGGGCATAGAAGGCACGCAGGGCCTTGACCCGCAACACCGCACTGTCGATCACCTCGCCCTCGAGGATCGGGAAGCTGTCCTTCAGAAGAGTAGTGTCTCCAGCAGAGCCGACGAACTCGATCTTCACCTCGGTCG
>JANTFM010000059.1 GCA_024763475.1 Acidobacteriota bacterium
TGGGAACGCGGTTGACGCCGCCGTTGCGGTGCAGTTCGCGCTAGCGGTCACCTTTCCGGTCGCGGGCAACATCGGCGGTGGTGGCTTCATGGTCCTGCATGTTCCCGGGGAGGGGGACATCGCGCTCGACTACCGGGAGACGGCGCCAGGAGCGGCCCATCCGTCCCTCTTTCAGGACGAAAACGGGGAAGTAGTCGATCAGCTCAGCCTGCGGAGTCATCTGGGGGTGGGAGTGCCAGGTACTGTGCGCGGCATGTGGGAGCTTCACGCCCGCTTCGGCAGCCTCCCCTGGGAGAGCTTGCTTGCCCCGGCGATCTCCCTTGCGGAGGACGGCTACGTCCTCGACGAGTGGACGGCCGGCTCCTTCGAGCGGGCGAGGGCCAAGTTTGCGGCGCTGCCGGAGCGCTTCGGCCGCGTGAACAACTTCGCCCGATATTTCAATGGCGCGCCCGGTGAGACCTTCCTCCAGGGCGAGCTGGCCAGCACCTTGAGGCGGATTGCCGAGACAGGGGCGGATGGTTTCTATCAGGGCGAAACGGCGCGTCTGATCGTCGAGGAAATGGCCCGGGGCGAAGGGATCATCACTCTCGAGGATCTGGCGTCTTACCAGGCACGCTGGAGAGAGCCGGTGGTCGCGGACTACCACGGCTACCGTGTCGTTTCGATGTCGCCGCCCTCGTCGGGGGGGATCGCGTTGATCCAGATGCTCAATCTCTTCGAGCGCTTCGAGTTGCCGACGTGGCACTCTCGCGAGCACCTGCATCTCGTGGCCGAGATCGAGAAGCGGGTTTTCGCGGACCGCGCCGCGCACCTGGGAGACGCCGATTTCTACCCGGTTGCGGTCGATGAGTTGATCAGCGAGGAGTACGCCGCCAAGCGCGCTCAGGGCATCCATCTTGATGCGAGGACGTCACCCGAGGATATCCATGCTGGGGCCGTGGGGCACGAGAGCTTCGAGACGACTCACTTCAGCATCGTGGATGCCTCAGGCATGGCTGTCTCGAATACGACGACCCTGAACGCGGCCTATGGCACGGGAATCGTCGTCAAGGGCGCTGGATTCCTGCTGAACAACCAGATGGATGACTTCTCGGCCAAGCCGGGGGTGCCCAACCTCTTCGGTGTGACCGGTGGAGAAGCGAACAAGGTCGAGGCGGGGAAGCGCATGCTGTCCTCGATGACGCCGACGCTGGTCTTTGACGAAGCAGGCGCCCTTCGCCTCGTGTTGGGATCTCCCGGTGGGCCGACGATCATTACCTCGGTCTTCCAGGTGATCAGCAATATCCTTGACTACGATATGTCCCTGGACGAAGCCGTGCGCGCCCCCCGTTTCCATCACCAGTGGCCTCCACGCAAGGAAGGCGTCGATCCCATCCTGGTGGAGAAGCGGCCGGAGTTCGCGATGCCGCCGGCACGGCTCGCCGAACTGGAAACCATGGGTTATACGATTGAAACGCTGCCTCGTCTGGGAGATGTCCAGGCGGTTGAGGTGTTGAACGGCAAGGCCCACGGGATGGCGGACCCGCGCCTTGTCGGGGCCTCGGTCAGCATCGAACATCAGCCATAGCGCGACGCTGCGTTCTTGGTGGCGCGGGAGGAAACCCGAGATGAAGAGGATCGTCACGCTGGTCTTCGTTGTGCTGGCCTGCAGTCTGCCCACCAGCGCCCAGGAGGATCCGCAGGCTGACGCGAGCGTTGCCGCCGCGTCGTCTTCGAGCGCTCAACCGTCCGAGGAACTTGCCTCTCCCCGGGCGAGTTTCTCGGCGTTCCTGTCTGCGATGGGTGCCTTCAAGAGTGGAGAGACGGCACGTTTGGCCGATGCGGTCGAAGTCCTGGATCTCTCTGGTGTTCCGAACGCCGTTCGTGCCCAGGTTGGCGAGAAAGCCGCACGGGGACTGAGTACCTACCTGGACAAGACGGAGTGGGTCGAGCTCGACAAGATACCCGAGCAGTGGGATCGCGAGACCTACGTCTGGCGGCGAAGCAAGGAGGGGGAGATCTCGCTGACGCGCAACGCGGATGGTCGCTGGCTCTTCTCCTCGAAGACCCTAGGTGGCCTCGAGGCGATGCTGGATTCCGTGCGCGAGAAAGATTTCGTGGAAGGCATCGAGGGCTCGGGAGAGGCCAACCTCACGCTGGCTGACGGCGTGCGTGCCCGCGTGCCGGAGTCCCTGCGTGCGAGGACCTTCCTGCTGGAGAATTGGCAATGGCTCGCCCTGGTCATCCTCGTCGTATTCGGTGTGATCGTCGATCGCCTGCTCCGCTACCTGGTCGGTGTTCAGGTGCGCCGGATGCTGGGCAGAGTTTCCAAGCGCATCGATCCCGCGGTCGCCTCGAGATTTCAGCACCCGGTCGGCATCTTCGTGATGACCCTGACCTGGTACCTGGTCCTGCCCCTGCTCGACCTGCCAATCAACGCCACGAAGGTGGTTGGCACCGCGGTCAAGGTCTTGATGGCGGCGGCCGCGGTCTGGGCGGTCTATCGGCTCGTTGACTTGGTGGCCGCCTACTTTGCTGCGATCGCGGTCCGCACAGAGTCCAAGCTGGACGACCTGCTCGTGCCCATGGCGCGCCGGGCGCTCAAGATCATTGTCGTGGCTTTCGGCCTCGTTTTCGTTGCCCAGAACCTCGACATCCCGATCGCCAGCCTGCTGACCGGTCTCGGCCTGGGAGGTCTCGCGTTCGCGCTGGCGGCGAAGGATACGGTCGAAAACCTCTTTGGTTCGTTGACGGTCCTGACGGATCGACCCTTCCAGATCGGCGACTGGATCGTGCTGGATGACCTCGAGGGGACCGTGGCTGAGGTCGGCTTCCGTTCCACGCGCATTCGCACCTTCTACAACTCGATGATCACCGTGCCGAACTCCAAGCTGGTCAGCGCGGCGGTCGACAACCTCGGTGTGCGGGAATGGCGCCGGATCAAGTGTCATATCAGCGTGACCTACGACACCCCGCCGGAGAAGATCGAGGCCTTCTGCGAAGGAATGCGCGAACTCGTCCGCCAGCACCCCTACACGCGCAAGGACTACTACAACATCTATCTCAACCAGTTCGGGGACTCGGGGCTGAATATCCTCTTTTACGTCTTCCACAAGGCACCCGACTGGACCACAGAGCTGCGCGAGCGGCATCGTCTCTTCATGGATGTGATCCGGTTGGCCCAGCGCCTCGGTGTGGAGTTCGCCTTCCCGACCCAGACTCTGCATATCGCGAGCGCGCCGGTGGGGATGGCCGGAGCGCCGGCGCCGAAGCCCGCCGCGCCGGAGGAACGGGCCTACGAGGAGATCGTCACCCTCGGCCGCAAGGAGGCCGAGGCGATCGTCCGGGAGGCGTGGGGCAAGGGAAGCCAGCCGCCGGTCGACTTCGGTCAGCCGGACCGCATCCGCCCGGTGGAGTTCTCCTGATCCACTGGGGGTGCGTCCCTGCAAAGCGCAACGGTGCTGAAGTCCCGGGTGTCTTCGGCTCGCCGGGTTCCATGCGCCCGGTGGAGTTCTCCTGATCCACTGGGGGTGCGTCCCTGCAAAACGCAACGGTGGTGAAGTCCCGGGTGTCTTCGGCTCGCCGGGTTCCATGCGCCCGGTGGAGTTCTCCTGATCCACGGGCCCACCTCGGCAGAGCTGCGTTCTCGGGCGACTTGCCAGGATCCTTCCGCGATTCTATGAGCACCTCGTTGAACTCTTCCCAGAGGTGACCGAGATGAACTTCGAGAAACTGACCCACAAGTCCCGGGAAGCGCTCGCAGAAGCGCAATCCCTTGCCAGCATGGCCTCCCACCAGGAGGTGACAGCCCTGCATCTCCTCAAAGCGCTCCTGGACCAGGAGGGCGGGCTTGTGCGCCCGATCCTCGAGAAGGCGGGAGTCTCTGTCATGGCCCTGTCCGGAGCTCTTGAACAGGGTCTCGGCAAACGTCCCCAAGTCGAAGGTGCCGAGGGTTATCTCGGCCAGGACCTCAAGAAGCTCCTCGAGTTGGCGTTCGCCCTGGCCAAGGCCAAGGGAGACGAGTACCTCTCAACCGAGCACCTGTTGCTCGCGCTCCTCGACGATTCGGGAGAGGTGGGTCAGCTCTTCGCGGAACTCGGCGTCGCAAAGGAGGTCGTAGAACGCGCGGTCGAGGATGTGCGCGGAGGCCAGCAGGTCACGGATCCCGATCCCGAGGGCAAGTACCAGGCTCTCGAGAAGTACTGCCAGGATCTGACAGCACTGGCGAGGGCGGGCAAGCTCGACCCGGTCATCGGCCGGGACGAGGAGATTCGGCGCACGATGCAGGTGCTCTCCCGCCGCACCAAGAACAACCCTGTGCTGATCGGTGCGCCGGGTGTCGGCAAGACAGCCATCGTCGAGGGTATCGCTGGCCGGATCCATGCCGGAGACGTCCCCGAGAGCTTGCGGAACAAGCGAGTCCTCTCGCTGGATCTTGGCGCGTTGGTCGCGGGCGCGAAGTATCGCGGTGAGTTCGAGGACCGGCTCAAGGCCGTACTCAAGGACGTCGACGCCGCCGATGGAAGGATCGTCCTCTTCATCGATGAGATGCATACACTCGTCGGTGCCGGAGCGGCCGAAGGCGGGCAGGATGCCGCCAACATGCTCAAGCCGGCCCTGGCCCGTGGCATGTTGCGTTGTATTGGCGCGACGACGCTCGATGAGTACCGCAAGTACATCGAGAAGGACAAGGCGCTCGAGCGGCGCTTCCAGCCGGTGTTCGTCGGGGAGCCCTCCCGCGAGGACTCGTTGGCGATCCTCAGGGGCCTCAAAGAGAAATACGAACTGCACCACGGGATTCGCATCGAGGATGATGCGCTGGTTGCGGCCGTGCAGCTTTCCCAGCGCTACATTTCCGATCGCTTCCTGCCGGACAAGGCGATCGACCTGATCGACGAGGCGGCCAGTCGGCTCAAGATGGAGATCGAGAGCGTGCCCGATGAGATCGATGATCTCGAGCGGCAGATCACCCGCATGCAGGTCGAGCTTCAAGCCAAGAAGATGGAAAGTGGTCCCGAGGCCGCGGCCCGCGCGAAGGAACTCGAGGCGGAGGTGGCCGAGAGCCAGGAGCAGGCCCAGGCGATGCGTGGCCGCTGGCAGGAGCAGCGTGGCCTGGTCGACGAACTCAAGCGGCTCAAGGAGGATCTCGACCGGGGCAGGACCGAGGTCGAACTGGCGCAGACTCGCGGGGACCTGCAGCGGGCTGCAGAGTTGCGCTACGGGGTGCTCCCAGAGATCGAGCGCAAGAGTGAGGAACTCCACGCCCGTCTGGCGGAAGCCCGGAAGCACGGGGCCTTCCTGCGCGAAGAGGTGAGTGCAGACGACATCGCCCAGGTCATCGCGAAGTGGACCGGAATCCCGGTCAGCAAGATGCTCGAGGGTGAGAGTGAGCGTCTTCTCAAGATGGAGGAGCGCTTGCATCAGCGCGTCGTCGGGCAGGATCCCGCGATCAGCAGCATCGCCAAGGCGATCCGCATCGCGAGGGCCGGACTGCAGGATCCGAATCGCCCGATCGGCTCCTTCCTCTTCCTCGGCCCGACCGGTGTCGGCAAGACCGAACTCGCCCGCGCCCTGGCCGAGTTCCTCTTCGACGACGAGCACAACATCGTGCGGCTCGACATGAGCGAGTACATGGAGAAGCACTCGGTTTCTCGGCTGGTCGGGGCTCCTCCCGGCTATGTTGGCTACGATGAGGGAGGGCAGCTTACCGAGGCCGTCCGCCGCAGGCCCTATAGCGTGGTTCTTCTCGACGAGATCGAGAAGGCGCATCCGGACGTCTTCAACATCCTCCTGCAAGTCATGGATGATGGGAGGCTCACGGATGGCCATGGCCGCACAGTCGACTTCCGCAACACGATCGTGATCATGACCTCCAATATTGGCAGCACCTTCATCCTGGACCTTGAAGACTCTGCAGACATCGAGAAGCGGGTGCAGGAGCTTCTCAAGGCGACCTTCCGGCCCGAGTTCCTGAACCGGGTTGACGCGACACTGATCTTCTCCAAGCTCAAGCTGGAGTGGATGCGTGGAATCCTGGATGTTCAACTCGCGCGCCTCGAACCCCTGCTCCGAGAACGTGGCCTGAGCCTTGTCCTCAGCGACGAGGTCAAGGAAGAACTCGCCCGGCGAGGCTACGATCCAGCCTTCGGCGCCCGGCCGCTCAAGCGGGTCCTCCGCGAGCAGATCCTCGAACCGCTGTCCGAGAAGCTGATCGCGGGTATCATCAGGAGCGGAGAGCAGGTATCGGCCCGTTTGGTTGACGGTGTTGTGGAACTCCACCCCGTCCTTTCCGAGGAATGCTAATGTTTTTCTTTGATCCGCTCTATATGGTCGTCATCGGCGTGGGTCTCGGCCTGAGCCTCTGGGCCCAGTTCAAGGTCAAAGGCGCGTTCGCCAAGTACAGCAAGATCCCGAGCCGCTCCGGAATGACCGGCGCGGACGTTGCCCGTGCGATCCTTGCCGAGAACCACATCACGGACGTTTCGATCGCCTCGATTCGGGGCAACATGACCGATCACTACGATCCGCGCACCAAGACCCTGCGCCTGAGTGAGTCGGTCTATGGATCGCGGAGCCTCGCCGCCTTCGGCGTGGCAGCCCATGAGGTGGGCCACGCGATCCAGCACGCACGAAACTATGGGCCCTTGAAGTTCCGCAGCGCTTGGGTCCCGGTCGCGAATCTTGGCAGCGGGCTGTCGATTTTCGTGTTGATCGCCGCGGCGTTGCTCGGTGGAGCGGCGACCTTCTGGGGTGCCAACCTGGCTTTGGTGGGCGTGGCACTCTTCGGTACGTCCACGATTTTCACTCTGATCACTTTGCCGGTGGAGTTCGATGCGAGTCGGAGGGCACTCCTTTCTTTGGAACGCGGGGGATACATGGCCGAGGACGAGATCCGCGGCGCCCGTAAGGTCCTCTCCGCCGCGGCCATGACCTATGTGGCCGCGTTCGTCACCTCGCTCCTGACCCTGCTCTACTGGGCCTACCGCCTCGGCCTGCTCGGAGGTGGTGGTCGGCGCTAGCGTCCGGACACCAAGGCCGGGACGGCCCCTGCAAGATGTCTGGCCACGCATGCCGCGGGGCCATGGCCCTCATCCCCTACTCGTTGTAGCCTAACGCGCTGGCCAGGCGGAGCGCTTTTCCGCGCTCTGTCGGAATCTGTAGGGAGGTGAGGCATGACTTACAAAGTGGTTTCTATTCCGGGAGACGGGATTGGCCCGAACATCAGCGAGGCCGTTCAGCGCATCTTCAAGGCCGCGAAAGCTCCCGTGACCTTCATCGAGAAGCTGGCGGGGCAGTCGGCCCTCGACGCGGGACACGACGCTCTCTTGCCCGACGAAACGCTGGATGCGATTCGCTCGTGCGGCGTTGCGCTCAAGGGGCCGTGCACAACGCCCATTGGCAAGGGCTTCCGTTCGGTCAACGTCGAACTGCGGCAGAAGCTGCAACTCTTCGCGGCCGTGCGACCGGTGCGCAGCATGCCTGGAGTCAAGACCCGATTCGAGAACGTCGATCTCGTGATCGTCCGCGAGAACACCGAGGGTCTCTACAGCGGAATCGAGAATCGGATCGCCGAGGACGTCGTGGTCTCGATGAAGGTCGCGACGCGCCGGGCCTGCGCCCGCATCGCGTTGTGGAGCTTCAAGTACGCGACACACAAGCGCCGCCGGAAGATCTCCGTCTTTCATAAGGCGAATATCATGAAGATGACCGACGGGATGTTCCTGGAGGAGGCGCGCAAGGTCTCGAAGAACGACTATCCCAACATCGAGTACGACGAGACGATCATCGATGCGGCGAGCATGCGCATCGTTCAAGATCCGAGTGTCTTTGACATCATCCTCTGCGAGAATCTCTACGGGGATATCGTCAGTGATCTGTGTGCCGGACTGGTCGGCGGCCTCGGCGTGACGCCTGGCGCCAACTACGGCAAGGAGCATGCGGTCTTCGAGGCCGTTCACGGGTCCGCTCCTGATATCGCGGGCAAGGGAGTCGCGAATCCGCTGGCCCTCCTGATGAGCGCTACGATGATGTTGGACCACTTGGCCAACATCCACGATGATGGGGAGTGCGCTGCGATCTCGGCGAGAATCAAGCGGGCCTACGACGCGGCGCTCGAAGCGAGTGAGAAGACCGGGGATCTCGGCGGGAAGCTCGGGACACTCGAGTTTGCGGATGCGGTCATCGCCCGGCTGAGCTAAGGCGGCCCATTCCGCGACCGGAGGCCCCTTATGGGAATCCAGAAGACGCTTGCCAAACTCCAGGAAAGCGAACGTGGGCTGCTCTTGCGGATCACGCGGCGCATGATCAATTACCTCTGCTGGCAGGGCATCTCCGACGCGGAGGAATTGCTGCTGAGCCTCTCGGCGAATGCACTGGAGAAGCCGGGGTCGCGCGACGAGAACGTCCCCCAGGCACGCTATGACTTCAAGGCACTGGCCTCGA
Organism: Acidobacteriota bacterium; assembly: GCA_024763475.1. Lineage (GTDB taxonomy): Bacteria > Acidobacteriota > Polarisedimenticolia > J045 > J045 > JANTFM01. Next base: position 8,422 of record JANTFM010000059.1, read on the forward strand.
TGAAGGACGAGGTTTTTCGCCTGGCCTGCGAGCACCTGAGTGCCGGTGAGGTCGAGAACTGTATCGAGAGCTGGGTGCGGGAGGACCGCACGGCCTTCCTCGTTGACGTGATGGAGAAGCCGAACAACTCGCTCGAGGAGATCTCCGCCGCACTCGATCGTTTTCGTCAGTTGGAGTTCGAAGAGGACGATCTTCCTCCGGCGATGCAGGCGAGCCTTCGCGTTGCACTGCTCCGCCGCATCTTCTCGGAGCAGCTGGACTTCATCAACTCGGCCAAGCGTTTTGCCCGGGTCAGTGACTTCTATGAGTTGGTCGAACGCATGGTTTCGCCGAGCAACTCCCACGGGAAGCTCGGCGGGAAGAGCGCGGGGATCTTCCTCGCCACGAACGTGATTCGCCGCGTGGAAGGGGATCATGACCTGCTCGGCGAGATCCGCCTGCCCAGGACCTGGTACCTGAGCTCGGACGGCCTCCTCGACTTCATTCGCTACAACAACCTCGACGATGTGTACTCGCGTAAGTACATGGACATCGAGCAGATTCGTCAGGACTACCCACACCTGGTTCAGGTCTTCAAGAACTCCTACTTCGCGCCGGAGATCATCGGGGGCCTGTCCCGCGCGTTACAAGACCTAGGCAACAACCCGTTGATCGTGCGGTCTTCGAGTCTGCTCGAGGATCGTTCCGGGTCCGCGTTCTCCGGAAAGTACAAGAGCCTCTTCCTGCCGAACCAGGGGAGATGGCAGGAGAGACTCGATGCCCTGATCGACGCGATTGCCGAGGTCTACGCCTCGATCTTCGGTCCGGATCCGATCGAGTACCGGGCCGAACGGAACCTGATCGATGTCCATGAAGAGATGGGCATCATGATCCAGCAGGTTGTTGGGCAGCGGGTTGGGAGGTACTTCCTTCCGTCGTTCTCCGGTGTGGCGTTCTCGAACAACCAGTTCCGCTGGTCGCCGCGGATTCGCCAGGATGACGGCCTCGTGCGTCTCGTGCCTGGTCTTGGCACGCGGGCTGTCGATCGGATCTCCGACGACTACCCCATCCTCCTTGCCCCGGGTCAACCCACGCTGCGGGTCAACGTCACGCCCGGGGAGATCATGCGCTACTCGCCCTCGAAGCTGGACTTGATCAACCTCGAAACGAACTCCTTCGAGACCATGCGGGTTGCGGACCTCCTCGCGGAGGTCGGCCTCGACTATCCCGGCGTGATGCGGATGATCTCGATCGTTGATGAGGACCGGATCGCGAGACCCTCGCCACTCAACGTCGACTTCGAGTCGGGGAACGCTGTTGTGACTTTCGAGGGACTCGTCACGGGAACCCGCTTCGTCAAACAGATGCGCTCGCTCCTCGAGCATCTCGAAGAGGAGACTGGCGGCCCGGTAGACGTGGAGTTTGCTTCGGATGGCGAATCCTTGTATCTGCTGCAGTGTCGACCCCAGGGCTATTCGGCAGAGGAGGCACCGAGTCCGATCCCCGCGGAGCTCCCGCCGGAGCGTGTGCTGTTTTCTGCGGGGCGTTTCGTCTCCAACGGCCGGGTTCCGCCGATTACGCACATCGTCTACGTCGATCCGGGGGCCTATGACCAGATCTCGGATCTTGCCGAACTGAAGAAAGTGGGACGCGCCGTGGGACGCTTGAACAAGATCCTCCGTCGCAAGCAGTTCATCCTGATGGGGCCCGGTCGCTGGGGCAGCCGGGGAGACATCCGGCTTGGTGTCGATGTGGGGTACTCGGACATCAACAACACGAGCGTTCTGATCGAGATTGCGCGCAAGAAAGGCAGTTACGTTCCGGATCTTTCCTTCGGGACGCATTTCTTCCAGGATCTCGTCGAGGCGGGCATACGCTACCTGCCGCTCTACCCCGATGACGAAGGGATTCTCTTCAACGAGGAGTTCTTCACCAAGTCCAAGAGCATCCTGACCGAACTGCTGCCAAGCTGCGAGAGCTTGTCCGGAGTCCTTCGTGTCATCGATGTGGCGGACCAGGCCGAGGGCCAGGTTCTCAGGTTGCTGATGAACGCCGACCTGGACCAGGCGGTGGGCCTGCTCGTCCTCCCCGGCCAGGACAACTTCTTCACCGAGGACGTCGCTGGGTAGAGCAACGCTACGGCTGCAGGGGTCTGTTCGGTAGAAAGCCGCAGCCGAAGCGATCAGGGCCGAGTCTCCGATTCATGTGGGTTGTTGTGGTAAGCGATGCGAGAAGAGCATCCCGGCCAGCATCAGCGAGCAGCCGAGGAGCGCGCGTCCACTCAGTGTCTCCTGGAGCAGCAGCCAGCCGCCCAGCGCCGCGAAGACGGCTTCGAGGCTGAGGATGATCGCTGCGTGAGCCGGGGGTGTGTGACGCTGCGCGACCACCTGCAGGGTGTAGGCGATCCCGGCGGAGAACGCACCGCCGTAGATGATCGCCGGGGTTGCCTCGAGGAGGGCCTCCAACACGATCGGCTCACGCGCGACGGCGACCAGCAGGCTCAGCATGGCGCAGACCGCGAATTGCAGCGCGGCGAGTCTCATGGGCTCGTGTTGCGTCGCGAGCCGGCCCACGAGGAGCACATGGCAGGCCCAAAACAGCGCACCAGCCAGGACGAGGCCGTCTCCCGGCGCGAGCGTGAGCTCCTCCGTCACGCTGAGCAGAAAGAGGCCCCCAGTCGCGAGCACGCCGCCGATCCAAGTCGCCAGGGGGGGGCGCTGCCCCCAGTAGAGACCCAGGATCGGGACGATGACGACGTAGAGCCCGGTGATGAAGCCTGCCTTTCCGGCGCTGGTGTAGACCAGGCCGAGCTGTTGGAGGTTTGCTCCGCAGAAGAGAAGCAGGCCGAGTGGCAGCCCCGCGCGCAGCAAGGAACTCCTGGCAGCGGTTGGTGGGCTGATGTCCTTGTGGCGGAGGATGAAGGGAACGAGAACCAGGGCTCCCAGAGCGAAGCGCACACCGTTGAAGAGGAACGGTCCGATGAACTCCATGCCGATGCGCTGCGCGACGAAAGCGAATCCCCAGATTGCCGAGGCGAGCAGGAGGAGCGCGTCCGATCGAAGAGCCTGGGTCTTCATGGCCTGTGGGTGAGTCGCTTACGCATAGTCGAGAGGAAGGGCTGTCGTGTGTTTGAGGGTCTCGATCACGAAGCTGCCACTCACATCGAGGAACTCCGCGGCCGCGATCAAGCGCTTGTAGACACCGTCATAGCCGGCGATATCAGGGACAACGACCCGGATCAAATAGTCGACGCTGCCACTGGTGCGGTAGAACTCGACGACCTCGTCGATGCTGGCGACGGCCTGGGCAAAACTGTCGAGCCACTTTCGATCGTGCCGGGCGGTACGAAGGGCGACGAAAACAGAGACTCCCACGTTGACCTTCTCGGGGTCGAGCAGCGCGACTCTCTTCCGGATGACCCCCTGTTTCTCCAAGCTTTGGATTCGTCTCCAGCAGGGTGAGGCAGAGAGGCCCACCTTGCGCGAAATCTCGGCGACGGAGAGCGTGGCATCCTGTTGCAAGCACTTGAGAATCTTGCGGTCGATTGAGTCCATGGGGCGAAATATTCTCCGAAACAGGAAACATCCGGCATAGATTACCATAATGTCGACAAAAGGTGGCGAAAATTGAGATCTCGTTGCTTCGGAAAAGGTGTAAATTATCTCCGAGAGATTGGGCTGATGGTGTGATCGAGGGTGTGCCCCCCAGCTCGTACCTTGGCACACACGCAGACGGCCGAGATCGACTCCTCAAGGAAGCGGCTCCCACATAGCGAGCCAATGGCCAACGCCCGCCCGCCCCCCAGGTGGGCGTTGGTTTTTTTGTGGGCCCTCTGAGCGTGCAGGTGTCTGGCGTTCAGCCCTGCCCGGTTTTATCTGCTGCCTTCCGGTTCCGGAAAACGCCGTCGATCTGCCCCGCGAATTGAGCGTGACAACCTGCAAAATGACGGTAGATTGCCAGCGGGTTCCCCTTTCCTGGGGAAGCTGAGCCCGCGGGCCGTTCCCGCGAGAGTTGCTACTTGGGACGAGTGTTGTTGACCGTTATCCCAGGTCTCAACGTGAACCTGGGGGAGGGAGATTCAAAATGAAGACTGTATTCGTTGTACTGGCGGTCGTGTTGGTCTGCGCGTTTGTCGCGCCGGCTATGGCGCAAACGGTCCACGTGGACCATCGCAACGTGATTTTCGTTGGCGGCACCGATTCTGATGACACGGTCGTGCTCAAACAGTACCGTGTCGATGGTGTTGCCGAGGGCGTGACCATCAAGATCAACGGTGTGGACTACGGAGATTGGCCGACGGCCGAGCGCGATGGCATCACGGTCCGCGGATACGATGGAAACGACAGGATCAACCTTCGCCATGTCACGACCGAAGTGTTCTTCCTCGATCTGCACCCGGATTTCGAGATCACGATCACCGGTGATGGCGGCAACGACAAGATCCATGGCAGCGAAGGCCATGACGTGATCCGCGGCAACGACGGCAACGATCGGATCTTCGGACTCGCCGGCAACGACATACTCCTCGGTGGTGAGGGTAACGACATCATCGCCGGTGGTGCGGGTCATGATGTGATCGAGGGCAATGGCGGCCGCAAGGATCAGCTCAAGGGTGGTTGTGGTAACGACAAGATCGCTGACAAGGATGGTTTCCGCCTTGCTAGTGGCGGTGACGGAGAGGACAAGCTGTATCTCACGTTTCCGGACGACTACGTTACGCCGCGTTGGGACGTGATCATCGAGGGCGGTTACGATGCCGATCTGATCGAGATCTACAACAACTCGCCGATGCTGCTTGAGCTCCTGATCGACGGCGATATTCCCTTCGGCTACGACAACGAAGGGGACATCCTCTACACGCATGGCTCGTGGGATGAGGCCTTGACGGTCTCCCATGTCGAGAGCGTGACGCACTTCTAGCGCGGAATACGATAGGAAGGTTCCGGCGGGATTACGAGTGCCGGAACCACGCTCGCGTTATGAAGGGAGGCCTTCGGGTCTCCCTTCAACGTTTCCGTTGTCGTCTGCCACGACGAGGCGGTTTCGACCCTCTTGCTTGGCGCGGTAGAGGGCCTTGTCTGCCCGGTCGATCCATGCGCTCGTCTCTTCTGCAGGATCCCACGCGGCCAGGCCGATGGATGCGGTGATCTCGATCGTCGAGTCCTCATGCTCGATCCTCAGGGCGCGGATGGCGTCGAGCAAGCGGTCGCAGAGGGCGCGCGCGACATCGAGCGAGTCCTGCTGAAAGAGAATCGCGAATTCCTCGCCGCCGTAGCGTGCAATGAAGTCGGTCTTGCGAGGCAGCGTGCGCACCATGCAGTCCGCAAGCCTCCGCAGCACCTCGTCCCCGGCGGGATGTCCGTGGGTATCGTTGACCTTCTTGAAGAAGTCGATATCGAGCATCGCGACGCACGCGGGATGGCCCGACAGGAGATTCAGGGCTGCCGTGCGATCCAGTTGCTGGTCGAGCGCGTTGCGGTTGAAGAGCTGGGTGAGTGGGTCCGTCTCGAGACCTCGTCGAGCCTCCTCGAGCTGCTGGCGGGTCTCACGCATCTGCTGGGTCAGGGTCTGCATTCGCGCCTTCTGTTGCTCTTCTCGTTCCGCGAGGACGCGACCCATCCGGCTGGCGACGGCGAGGACGTCCTTCTTGATCTCTTCGGTCGAGCTCTTGGTGACGGACTTCTTGAGGTGGACGATCTGTGCCGACAGCTCCTTGTCGCTCGCCTGGTCCAGAGCGAGGACCTGTCCAAGGGCGCGTACAAAGGTCCATACGGCATCACGCAGGTCCTTGAGCGCCGAGGCAACGTAGCGTTTCTCGCTCTTGCGGTGCCGCGAGAAGAAAGCGCGCAGTCCTTCCAGGTCTCGTTCTCCGGCCGGAGACGATCGCGTCCCGGGGGGAGGAGCTCCGACGATCAAGTGCCGTGACCATCTCTCACAGTTGGCGTGTGTCTCTTCCGCGGAGTCTCCATCGAGATCGAAGGCGTGGCGGCCATAGGTGCTGATCATGGTGCCGAGGGCCTGGGTAGACTGCGCATGATCGAGGACGGCTTCCGCTGTCGCGCTAGCCTGCCCTCCCGGCTCCGGCCGGCCGTCAACCGTGAGGCCCAGCATCCCCTTGATTCGATCCCAGTTCTCCGCCATCTCGAGTTCTCCAGGGCTCGGGACAATCTCTCCATGTCTTACGGCAATATAGAGTCCCCGGTCGCCGCTCGGCATCGTGACCGCTACACTCCATGCATCCGAACTCTATCGTGATGGATCGTGAGGTTCTCCGTGCCCCAGAAGAAGCCCAGGCTGCGTATGCGTTGGATCCTGCTCCTGCTCGTTGTTCTCGCCGTGTCCTGGGG
>JANTFM010000060.1 GCA_024763475.1 Acidobacteriota bacterium
GAGGAATCAACCTGGGACCTTTCTCACAGGTGCCATCAATCTGGGAGCTTCCCCGGAGCACATGGGAGAGCTCCCAGGTCCAAGGGCTGCGGGGCTCGAAGATCCCGGCCGCCGACTCCACCGTGGCGCCATCAACCTGGGACCTTCCTCCAAGATTCCATCAACCTGGGACCTTCCTCCGAGATTCCATCAACCTGGGAGCTTTTCCAAAGCACACGGGAAACGCCCCAGATTCAAGGGGTTCGGGCTTGCAGTTCCCGGTTGTCGTCTCCTGGGGCATAATCCGCGCCATGGACAGAGTTGATTCAGACCGCGCCTCTGCTGAGGCATGCCTCGCAGCTGCACTGCATCCACGGACGCCTGAGGCCAGAGGCCTTGTCGGCCCCGGCGTCGAGCCTTCCGCGTGGCTCGACCTGCTGCCCGGGCATCGGGTGGCCGGACTCGTGGCTGCTGCTCTCGATTCGGCTGGGCTCGTGTCGGACCTCAGTCCTCAAGAGATGCTGCGCCTGCAGCGTCTGGTCATGGACGACCAGCGGCAAAGGGCTGTGCTGGACGCAGCGCTGGAGCTCGCTGGGCGGGCTCTCGAGAGTGCTGGACTCGGCTATGTCCTGCTCAAGGGTGCCGCCCTCGGTCGGATGGTCTATGAGGAACCATACCTGCGGCCGATGAGCGATGTGGACATCCTCGTACGCGAGGATGAAGTTGAGGGCTGCCTCGCAGCACTCGGGGGAGCGGGGTTTCAGCTACCCGATGAACGAGATATCTCGTTCTGGCGGGAGGCCTACTACAACCTGCCGATGGTGGCGCCAGGCGAGACCGAAGTCGTGGTGGAGTTGCATTGGTCGATTGCCCAGGAGCGCCAACGTCCGGACGTGGACGGCCTGTTCGATCGTTCGCGGGTTCTTCCCGGTGAAAACGGATCTTTTCGGGTGTTTAGTCTGCCGGATCTACTGCTGCATCAGGCGCTGCACCATGCGTACCATTTCTTTCAGCCGCGGCTGTCCTGGATTCTTGATCTTGCGCTGCTTCACCTAGAGCGACCTTCGTTGGCAGAGACCAGCGCGCGTGCTGCGGGGTGGGGGATGAAGGTGCCGCTGGCACTTTCCTGTTTGCAAGTGGAGAAGGTCTTCCCGGGAGTGATCGCCAAAGAGTGGCACGGGTGGGCAGAATCCGTGTCTCGCGCGCGATGGATGCTTCGCCTGGCGGAGAGCGACCACCCGATCGAGTTACTCCGGGGTTGGCGAGGACGCCGGCGCCAGCTGATCTATGCCTTTGCGATGCTCGATCGTCCGGGACAGGCACTCATGGGTCTTGCCGGATGGGCAGGCCGTACACTTCGCTTCGGGGATCGTGAAGGTCACGAGAGACTCGCGAACAAGCAGCAATAGGAGGAGAATAGCTGGCCCACGACCCGAGGTCAGATTGTGAGGATATGACGATGATGACTCGCCGGATTGAAGCCCTTGTGGCCCTCGCCGCCTTGTTCTGCTCCGTTTGTTTGCTGGCATGCTCCGTGCCAGATCCTGTCGAGCAGCTTCAGCAGGCGCGATTCGCGCATAGCGTCGAGCTGATGGATGTGAGCACCTGGGATTCGGGGCATGGGGAGGAAGGGCAGGACGCAGAACAGCCTGAGACGTCCACCGTGGGTATTGTCGCGATGCGTGTCAGCGAAGAGGGCTCACCGCTCGCGCTCGACTGCCTGACCGTCGATGTCATCTTCGAGGGAGGGACAGAAGAGGCTCCGGTCGAGATCTCCCGAGAGAGGGTCGAGCTCAATATTGAGGGGATTGAAGATGTCGGGGGAAGCCTCGATCTGACGCAGCGTTTCGACCTGCCCTCTGGGACGGTTTCGGTGGAGTTCGAACTCGCGGACGTGCCAGCTGAGGACCTGATGACGCTCTGTGAGGCCAAGGCGATTCGCGCGGATCATCCATGAGGCATCGGGCGTGAGTGAGCTCGCGCGATCGGTTGGCGGCGACCCAAAGGCGGGGAGCTGGATTCGGCGCGAGCTGTTTCCACGCGTTGGCGCGATGCTGATCCGCCTGATCCGCGCCGGGCTGCGCCTTCGCGTCCACGGCCGGGAGAGGGTCGAGGGCTATGCACGGGACGGCCAGAGATATATCCACGTTTTCTGGCATGCCCACATCCTGATGATGGTGTACAGCTACGTCGGGCCACGTCTCCTGTTCCTGATCTCCCGGCACCGCGATGGTGCACTTATCGCGGATACGGTCGAGCGCTTCGGTTTTCCATCCGCGCGAGGCTCCTCGACGCGGGGAGGATCGGCGGCCTTGCGGGAGATGCTGCGAGCCATCCGAGACGGTTCAGATATCGGCTTCACACCGGATGGCCCAAAAGGGCCGGCACGCCGCGTGCAGCACGGGGCCGTGGCCGCGGCTCGAGCGGCGCAGGTTCCGATCATCCCAGTGGCGATTGGTGTGGACCGACTTTGGCGGCTCAAGACTTGGGATCGATTCATCATCCCAAAGCCCTTTTCTCAAGCGTTACTCGCCTACGGCGAGCCTGTGAATGTTGGGCGAGGCGAGGATCTCTCCCAAGCTGCGACCCGCCTCGAGAATGCCATGCGTGAGCTCGATGAGTTTGCGGCTATGCACGCTGCGGACCCGTCTGTCGGCAAGAGGATCTGAGGCATGTCCCGACGCGTCATGGTCGTGGCCGGAGAGGCCTCCGGGGATCGGCATGCCGCCGGGCTGGTTCGCGAGGCTCTTAAGCTCTGCCCCGATCTAGAGTTCGACGGCGCGGGTGGTCAAAACCTAGAGGCGGCGGGGGTTAGGCTGTACCATCATGCCAGAGACCTCGGCGTGGTGGGTATCTCAGAGGTCATCGCCCGCCTTCCAGCGATCCGCAGGGCCCTCAACGATCTCAAACGGCGGCTCCGAGAGGATCCTCCCGCAGCTCTTCTGCTCGTGGATTTCCCAGACTTCAATCTCATGTTGGCAAAGGTCGCCGCCGAGATCGGCGTGCCCGTGGTCTACTTCATCAGTCCGCAGCTCTGGGCCTGGAGGAAGGGAAGGATCAAGGTCATCAAGGAGCGTGTAACACGGATGATTGTATTCTTCCTGTTCGAGAGAGATTTCTACGAGGAGCACGGGGTCCCGGTCACGTTCTCAGGACATCCCCTGGCGGAACTCTCGGTCAGCGCGCAGGACGGGCAGCTGGCGCGCAGGAGTCTCGGTCTCGCTCCCGAGCAGATGGTCTTCGGTTTGTTGCCCGGGTCACGGGGTGGAGAGGTTCGCCGCCATCTCGACCTGATGCTCGCGTCGGCCCGGAAGATCCTGGTCGAGTGGCCGAAGGCGGTCTTCCTGCTCCCAATCGCGGACACGGTGGAGACGGCAACCATCGAGGGTCCGGTCCGATCCTCTGGGTTGCCCGTGATTCCCCTGAGGAGAGCTTTCGGAAGTGTGGTCGCAGCCTGCGACGCAGCACTGGTCGCCTCGGGGACGGCGACCCTGGAGCTTGCCTGCCGCAACGTGCCGCAGGTTGTGGTGTATCGCCTGTCGTTTCTGACGTGGCTGGTCGCGAAGCTCGCGCTGCGCGTAGAGAATGTGAGCCTCGTCAATCTTGTGGCGGGTCGCCGAGTTGTACCGGAGCTGATGCAGGGCGAGTTCACGCCACAGCGGGCGGCCGAGGAAATGCTCGCCGTGGCGGAAGACGGCCCGCGGAGAGCTGAGATGCTGGCCGGTCTCGCCGAGTTGCGTTCCCGGCTCGGAGAAGGAGGGGCCTACGTTCTCGCGGCGCAGGCTCTCGTCGATACCCTCGAGGAAGCGGGGGCAGGGGAAGGAACAACATGATTCGGAGTATGACCGGCTACGGTCGAGGAAGCGCGGGTGTCGAGGGGCGGACAGTGACCGCTGAGCTTCGAAGCGTCAACTCGAAGCAGAGGGAGATCCGCTTCCGTCTGCCGCAGGACTTCTATCCGCTCGAGGCGAAGTTGCGGGCGCGAGTCGCGAAGGAGATCCTGCGCGGACGGGTCGACGTGAACGTCTCTTGGGAGCGTGCACCAGATGCAGATAGCGGGCGTGTGCGGCTAAACCGCGAGACGGCGGCTTCGTTGATCGATGCCTGGCAGGCCCTTGTGGACGAGTTCGACCTCGCGGACGAGCCGCGGGCCGAGGCGTTGCTTCGCCTGCCTGGTGTTCTCGAGCAGGCGCCACCGGAGGCGGTCGATCTCGAGAAACTCGCGGGTACTGCGATGGCTGCGCTCGACCAGGCCTTGGAGCAGCATCGGCAGGTTCGTGAGGAGGAAGGGGCGAAGCTGATGGCGGATCTGGTGGCGCGGCGGGAGACGATTCTGCGGATCGTGGATCGTTCCCGAGAACGCGTCCGCGAGGCGCCTGCTTACCTTGCGGAACAGGTGCGTGCGCGAGTGTCTGAGATCCTTGCAGAGCTTCCCGTGGACGAGCAGCGGCTCGCGCAGGAGATCGCGATTCTTGCCCAGCGTGCGGATGTGACCGAGGAACTCGTGCGCCTCGACGCGCACCTCGGGCGATTCGCCAAGCTCTTCGATGAAGGGGTCACTGAGGTCGGCAGGAGTCTCGAGTTCCTGGTTCAGGAGATCCGCAGAGAGGTGACGACTTTGGCAGCGAAGACTTCAGATCCGCAAGTAGACGAGGGTACGATAGTGATCAAGAGTGAGCTGGAGAAGATCCGGGAACAGGCGGCGAACCTCGAGTGAGGGCGATGATGAGTCAGGCAGGCGGGAATCTAGTCGTGATCAGCGCTCCGTCAGGCGCGGGAAAGAGCACTCTCATCGAACGGCTGATGCATGAGCTTTCGGGGCTCGCGTTCTCGGTTTCCTTCACGACTCGCGCGCCCCGGACGGGCGAGCGGGATGGAGTGGCCTACCACTTTACTGACCGGGCGAGTTTTCGTCGCCTGGTTGATGAAGGGGCGTTCCTGGAGTGGGCCGAAGTGCATGGGGAGTTCTACGGGACAGCACGTGCCCAGGTGCAGGCTCTGCTCGACGCCGGTATCGACGTGGTGCTGGACATCGACGTGCAGGGCGCAGCTCAGGTCCGCGAGAGTGGGATCTTCCATCGCTCGATCTTCGTCCTTCCTCCGGGACGGGAGCTTCTTCTTGCGCGGCTCGTCGGGCGGGGTAGCGAAAGTGAGGCTTCCCTGAACCAGCGCATGGCCAATGCTTTGAAAGAGATGCGAAGCTTCCGCCACTTCGACTATCTCGTGATCAATCAGGACCTTGAGGAGGCTTCCGAGGAGATGGTCGCGATTCTTCGCGCGGCAAGGGCGAGCCAGGAACGGCGTGCCGGATCTGCTCGAGAGATTTTAAGAACCTTTGAGGAGGGCGCGTCGTGAAGGCTCCGCGGATTCTGCTCGGTGTCAGCGGCGGTATCGCGGCCTACAAGGCTGCCGAGATCGTGAGGAGCCTCGTCAAGGAAGGCGCCGACGTGCGGGTTGTTCTCACGTCTCGTGGTGCGGAGTTTATCACCCCATTGACCCTGGCGACTCTCTCTGGCCATGCGGTGGCACGGGATGAGTTCCACGAGGAACCCTCGCCGGTGATCGATCATATCGAGCTGGCACAATGGGCGGATGTCTTGGTTGTCGCCCCCGCTACGGCGAACGTTCTCGCTCGTTTTGCGCAGGGGGAAGGAAGCGATTTGCTCTCCACCATCCACCTGGCTTTCAAGGGGTCAGTCGTCCTCGCGCCCGCGATGAATCCCAAGATGTGGGACCACGCTCGGACCCGAGCCAACGTTGCGTGCCTCGAGCAGGCCGGAGAAATCATCGTTTCACCCGAGAGCGGCTTTGTGGCCTGTGGGGACGAAGGCGCGGGCCGGCTGGCAGCCACGGAGACCATCGTGAGGGAGACGCTCCTGGCGGCAGCGCTCTCAGACGCCATGGCGGGGAAGAAGGTCGTCGTGAGCGCGGGACCAACTTGGGAGGCTGTCGATCCTGTCCGATATGTCGGAAATCGCTCGTCGGGGAAGATGGGCTACGCGGTGGCCCGGGCGGCGCGGGCGAGAGGCGCGGAGGTCATCCTGGTGTCCGGGCCAAGCGGCCTCGCATCGCCTTGGGGAGTGGAGCGTATCGTCGTGGAGAGTGCCGTTGAGATGCGGGATGCCATCTTCTCCTCCGCAGCAGGCGCCTCGCTGATCGTCATGGCGGCTGCGGTTGCGGATCACCGTCCCAGGGAGCGTGCTCCGGCCAAGCTCAAACCTGACAAAGGAAAGGGTTACTCGCTGGATATGGTACCTAACCCGGATATTCTCAAAGAACTGTGCGCTGCCCGGGAACGGGGCGATTTGCCCACTGAACTGACCCTGGTTGGTTTTGCCGCCGAGACCGGAGACGCCGTTCGCAAGGGCGAGGCGAAGCGAGAGCACAAGGGATGCGACCTTCTCGTTGCGAATGATGTCGGTGCAGCCGGCGCAGGGTTTGGTTCGGATACGAATGTGGTTACGATCATTTCGGCGACAGGTCGAGACGATCTGCCGCTCATGAGCAAGCTTGAAGTTGCGAATCGTCTGCTGGATGCCGTGGACGTCTGGTGTCGCGCACGATGAGTCTCCCGAGTGATGATCCACTGCGTGAGGCTCTCGCCTGGCTGACTCTCTACCAAGAGCTCGGTGTGGAAGAAATCGCGGCTCGCAAGTCGCCATCGGGCGCATGGGAGGAGGGAGCGTCTCGGGCCTTGGCACATCTGAGACATGAGGAGATCGGTGACTGCAGTCGCTGCGGCCTCTGTTCTGGGCGCAATCGACTCGTTTTTGGTGCCGGCAGTCCCACGGCGCGCCTCTTTTTCGTTGGTGAGGGACCGGGAGCCGAAGAGGACCGGCGGGGGGAGCCGTTTGTTGGCAAAGCTGGACAGCTACTCGACCGCATCATCACGGCGATGGGGCTTAGCCGAGAGGACGTCTATATCGGCAATATCGTCAAGTGCCGTCCCCCAGGGAATCGTGCCCCTCTTCCGGAGGAAGCAGCGACTTGCCTGCCTTTCCTGATCAAGCAGATTGAGATCGTGCGGCCAGAAGTCATCGTCACCTTGGGACGGACGGCGCTAGAGGGGTTGTTGGGTCAGCCGGTCCGCTCCATCACGCGCGCTCGGGGACAGTGGTTTCGGTTCCAAGGCATTCAAGCGATCCCGACTTTCCATCCCGCCTATCTTCTAAGAAATCCGGAGCAGAAGAGGCCAGTCTGGGAGGACATGAAGGTCGTGATGGAAGTACTCGGTTTGTCCTCACAATGATGTTTGACTCTCCACTCGAGGAGGCCGTTCTGCTGCGCCGATACAAACGCTTCCTGGCGGACGTCCGATTCCCCGATGGACAAGAGACCACGGTCCATGTGCCGAATACGGGCTCGATGCGAGGGTGCTCCGATCCCGGATCGAGGGTTTGGCTCTCGAGCTCTTCCAACCCCTCTCGCAAGTACAGGCAGACTCTCGAGATTGTCGAGTCCGGGGGCGTGCTGGCTGGAGTCAATACCTCTCGAAGCAACTTCCTGGTCAGAGAAGCACTGGATGAGAAGCTGGTCGATCCCCTGTCGTCCTATACCGCGATCCGTGCCGAGCAATGCTTCGAAGACAGTCGTTTCGACTTCTTCTTGGAGGGGACAGGTATCCCCTGCTGGCTCGAAGTCAAGAACGTGACTCTCGTGGAAGACGGTGTTGCAGTCTTCCCTGATGCCATCACGAAACGAGGCCGCAAACACCTCTTGACCCTGGAGAGTGCCCTCCGCCAAGGCTACCGAGCCGTGATCTTCTACCTCATCCAGAGAAAAGATGGCCACCACTTCGCTCCCGCGGAACATATCGATCCGACCTACGCCCAGATCCTGCGCCACGCTTTCCACGCAGGTGTCGAGGTCCTTGCCTATCGTGCAGATGTCAGCCCCCGCGGCATCCGCATTCGTTCTGACCAGCAAGTCCCGGTTCAGCTCCACCATTCCGACCCAGGTTGATTCACTGGTGCCATCCCAGGTCGGCTCGGTTTTCCTCATGCTCCTCTCTTGCTTCCCCAGTTTCGTTCGAAAACTCTCGGGTCTATCTTTGTCACGCGTGAAACCACGGGGCAGGCAGCTCATTGAAGTTGTGCTCGAGGGATCAAGACGCCGAACACCTCGTAAGATGACGGAAGGTGGGGTGGAGAATTGCATCGTTTGGGCGAGGGAGGTCCACTGACCCGGCACCCGGGCCTCAGATTGAACCTGGCAGGATAGCTTTGCGAGTCAGCGTCTTGGCCTTCATGTATTGCGCTCACTGATTCCTACGGAGCAGGTCCACAGGCAACGCCCTGTCTCAGGCGGAGGAGATAGGTGCCGCTGGGAAAAAGCACATTCTCCACCCCGTGGCAGAACGCGGTCCACGCCTCGCGGTAGGAACGCACGAACTCCCGAAACTGCTGCAAGAGCTCGCTACGACGCTCCGGGTTTTTGCAGGCGACTCTCGGGTTCAGCCCCCGGCGTGGCTCCTGGTGGGTTGATACGGTGAATGGAGATTGATCGAGGACCGCGCGTCGCCCAAGAACTGGCTGCCGGGCATTTCGAGCAGCGTGGCGAATCTCTTGCTGGCGCTGGTCGAGACGGGATCTGAGCTGTTCGATCAGCTCTTCCAGCGTCAGGTGGGCCAAGGCTGGTGGAACGGTGAGCCTAAGTGCTGCTGTGGAAGGGACTGGGCCCGTCTTGCGGAAGAAGATGACGGGCCTGTCCGCAGAGAAAACCGTCGCGTCGAGATCCTCGGGCAGGCTGATCATGCCTGGCCAGTCTTCTGCTTGACGCACGAGATGAGCCTTGACCGGGTTGGCGTAGACGTAGACCATCTTGTCCAGTACATCTTCGGCCTGCGCCAGGCGGACGGCGGAGTAGTGGGATTGGGACCACACAGCTTCCGTGCGTCCCAAGAGGGAGTTGACCGTCTTGGCAAGGTGCGCGTTGAGCCAATGCATGAAGGCAGGCAACTGGCCCAGAGCATCCGTCGCCACGATGTGGTAGTGATTGCTCAGCACGCAGAAAGCGTGGATCTCGACCCCGAACTTTTCTGCGGCGACAGCCAGACAGAAGAGGAAGATCTGGTTGAGTTCTTCTGAGGGTCGCAGCAGATGCGTCCGCAGGAGGCAGCGGCGAGTGAGCAGGTAGGTGATGCCGGGGTGAATGGGCCGTGGAAGGGACATGGGATCCACTTTCTACGGATCCCCTGGTTTGGTGCAAGCGGTTCGGTGGGCGATTCGTGCCTAAAGGTTTGCAGAAAAGCAACTTGCAAGATCCCGGTCCCGGGAAACGTGGGCCTGACAAAAAGCAGACCCCGACAGGAAATCCCTTTCAGCGATGGCCTGTTCAGTCCGGTTCCGGCTCCCTGGTGCATCCGTACCGATCAACCTGGGATCCATCAACCTGGGTCAGATCGTTCAAAAAGCAGACCCTGGCAGGAAACCGCTTTCAGCGCTCTCCTGCCTGGTCCGGTCCCGGCTCCCGGGTGCATCCGTACCGATCAACCTGGGATCCATCAACCTGGGTCAGATCGTTCAAAGAGCAGACCCTGGCGGGAAACCACTTTCAGCGCTCTCCGGTCTGGTCCGGTTCCGGCTCCCGGGTGCATCCGCACCGATCAACCTGGGTCAGATCCTTCGGGATCATCAGGTCAAACTCAGTGCAATGGAGCATCACCTAGTGGCGGATTTCGCGAGCTTCTCGAAAGTGTCGGCGAGATCTGAGGCTTTTGCGGGATCTGTTGTCGGGAGCTTGCAGACCTGATTCTCACAAACGTAGGCTGTTGGCAGGCCTTCCTTCATGGGGCGTTTTGCCAGGAGAGGAGGGAATTCAGAGTCGCCGGATGGGTTACCGGATGCAAGTACCAGGTTGGGCCTGAAGCCGGTATTGATCGCTTTGATCATGGCTTGGGTTCCAGTCTGTTGGGGCTCGCCGATGATGGCGACCTCCTTGGAACGGTCTGCCGCGTAGTCGAGTGCGAGCAGGAGATGTCCGAAGGCCTGTGGGACGCGCATAACCACGGCTGGGGTCGATGAAAAGATGCGCGAGGCACGCGTGCTATATCGATCTTCGAGTAGAAGATCCGCCAGTCGGAGCAAGTTCAGTGCAGCGACGGAGCGGCCAGCTGGCCGGACGTTGTCCATCACTTCGCTTCGGCGAAGCAGGACGGTTTTGTCCCGCCCGTCGGTAGTAAAGTAGTCCCCGGTCTTTTCGTCGCGAAAGAGGGTTTCCTGGAGGTCTTGGAGTTCCTTCGCCAAGGTCAGCCAAGTCGGGTCGAAGTCCGCTTGATATAGCTCGATCAGCGCATGCACGAAATAGGCGTAATCTTCAAGGAATCCTGGAATACCCGCTGTGTTGTCGCGCCAGCGATGCAGGATCGCTCCCTGTTCGTCGAGGGAGTGATCTACTATGAAACGTGCGGCGGTTGCTGCAGCCTCGACATAGCGTGGTTCGCCGAGCATCCTGCCCGCACGGGCCATTGCGCCGATCATCAGGCCGTTCCAGTCACTGAGGATCTTGTCGTCGAGATGCGGGTGAACGCGTTGGTCGCGGATCGCGAAGAGCTTCTTCATCGACGCAGCGAGTTCCCTGCTGCGTCCTGCCCGATTGTGGCCCTTCTGCAGGTTGAGAATGTTGGTGTGGTGCTCGAAGTTCCCTCCCGCACTGACACCGAATGCGTTCGCGAAAGCTGCATAATCCTTCTCATCGAGCAGGGACTTCAGCTCACTCTCGGTCCAGACGTAGAACTTTCCCTCGTCACCATCTGAGTCGGCGTCCTCTGCAGAGTAGAAAGCGCCGCCAGGATGCCGCATGTCCCGCAGGACATAGTCCAAGGTCTCGCGAACGACGAGCTCGTACTCTTTCTCTCCGGTGACCTGCCATGCTTCGAGGTAAGCCATCGTCAGCGAGGCCTGGTCGTAGAGCATCTTTTCAAAGTGCGGGACGAGCCACTCGTCATCGGTGCTGTACCTGGCGAAGCCACCGCCGAGGTGGTCATAGATCCCCCCCCGAGCCATCTCGTCGAGGGTCGTGCGAACCATCATGAGGGCTTTGTCCCCTCCAGCGCGCCGGTGAACTCGCAAGAGCACACGGAGTTCATCGCTCTCGGGGAACTTTGGCGCACCCCGCGAGCCACCATGAATGGGGTCAAACGAGCTATTCCATTTCTCGAGGAGGCCAAGGAGAAGCTCCTGATCGAGCTTGCCGGCTCGTCCGCGCGTTGACGTGGCGTCGATGTGGGCCATCAGTCTTTTTGCGTCGGCTTCGATGCCCTCGCGATTGTCCTGCCACGTCTCGCTTATGTGCTCCAGAATCGTGAGGAAACGCGCTTTCGGGTAGTAGGTGCCTCCAAAGAACGGCTTGCCCTCTGGAGTGAGGAAGCTGGACATCGGCCAACCCCCTCGGCCGGTCATCGCCTGTACGGCGTCCATGTAGATCGCGTCGATGTCGGGACGTTCCTCACGATCGACCTTGATGGGAATAAAGTGTTCGTTGAGGTAGGCAGCCACCTCTTCGTTCTCGAAAGACTCGTGCTCCATCACATGGCACCAGTGACAGGTCGAGTAGCCGATGGACAAGAAGACCGGAAGGTTTCTCTCCTTGGCAGCAGCGAATGCCTCCGGCCCCCAGGCATACCACCAGACAGGGTTGTCCTTGTGTTGAAGGAGGTAGGGACTCTTCTCGTTACCGAGTCGGTTGTGACCCATCTTGGTCTCCTGATTGCCGCCCCCGCTCGCTCCGGCGCAACCGAGAGCACAGATCGCGGCAAGGGCAATAGTCATGGCACGGACGCGCCTCAGTGGGAACATGGGGAACTCCTGGTTTGCAGGATCGTCGTGTGCTTCGCAGTCGTTCCTAGCGATGGCGCGACGCGAGAATCGCCGTGACGAGATCTTCAGGAATCTCGGGACTGGGAACCTGCTCGTCGTCAGCCTTCAATTCGCCCTCTAACTCCAGGGTCTGACGGTAGGTGTCAAGGTAGTTCCGGCAGTCGGAGCAGAGTGCCATGTGGCGGTCGAAAACAGCACGCTGCGCATCGCTGAGCTCCCCAGAAAAGTAATCGCCAAGGAAGTCCGCGAACTCCTTGCAGCTGATGCCCTTCATGCTCTCAACTCCGAAAGGCTGGGTGCCAACAGTTCCCGCAGAGCCTGGCGGGCCCGATGGAGGCGGATCTTCACGGCGTTAGCACTAATACCCAGCATCGTTGCGGTCTCAGAGGTGTCGAGCTCTTCGATGTCACGAAGGAGTAAAACGTTTCGATAATTTTCAGGAAGTTCGCTGATGCACTTGCGGACGAGCTGTTGTGTCTCTTTTCGCTCCATCTTCCGGTCCGCCTGGTCCTGCCAGGCGGGAACCGGAGACGCGTGGTGACCGTCCTCCTGGAACGAAGGTAACAGGTCTTCGATCGAGGTCTCTTTCTTTCGCTGCCGCGAGCGAATCTTCATCAGCGCAGCGTTGATGGCGATGCGATGGAGCCAAGTGGAGATCTTCGAATCGCCCTGAAATCGATCCAAAGCCTTGAAAGCAGAGAGAAAAGCCTCCTGAACCGCGTCCTGGGCATCAGCCTCGTCCCTCAGGTATCGCCTGGTGACCGACAGCAACTGTCCGCCGTAGCTGCGAACGAGCTGCTCGTAAGCGTCATCCTGGCCGGCCCGCAAGCGCGAGAGCAGATCGGCCTCAGCTGCTGTGTCTGAGGAAAACTCGTTATTGTTGACATTGCTCATGCTTTGGAGAGTAGCACATGGAAAGGCGGGGCTAAGTTCATGGACGGATCAGAGGGGAGTGATGCAGTTTCTTTGATCGAGGTCGATGCTGTAGGTGTCATCGCTCCCACGAACGCTCACGCCGACCGCGCCTGTGCCTATCCACGAACCCCGGGATATGGATCGTTCTCCATCAACCTGGGAAGGCAGTTCCGTCCACTGTCCGGTGCGCGGATTCCAGATCTCGAATGAGACTTGGGCGTCGCCAGGTCCACCGGTGCTGGTGCTGACTAGCAGGCGATGGCCTCGGGGTTCAGGCTCTATCCAGACCCCGGTGCCGGGCTCCCATGCGCGGATGGCGACACTCTCTTCTCCGGGCGCCCAGGTCATCAGGGTCTGGGTAGAATCCGAGGAAGACACATCGCTTGCAGAACTCTCGATCCAGGCGAGACGGTCCTCAGGCAGCCATCTGGCGAGGATCGGTCTTCGTTGCTCAGAGAGGAGAATCTCCTCTCCGGTGTCGATCTCAACAACGTTCAGTTGCTTCGTTGTGTCTTCATGGGTTCGGAACAAGAAACGACCGCTCGGTGAAAGCATTCTGTTCAGCATCCATGGAAGGTGAGAGTCTACGACCACAGACTCTCTCCCGAGAGTGCCGGCCTCGAGGTCGAGAGGGAAGAGACCGACGTACGAGCTATTGAGATCTGGATCCTCGCGCGGGACTTTAGCTTCTGGCGACGGGGTTGCAGGAAGAACAAGGAAAAGCTCTGAAGTGTCACGAGTTTCAACGATCTGATGATGCCGCTGTTTCGGTATCTCTATCACCGGCTCGAGTTCACCCCGCTCATAGACAACCTCGTAGATTGCTGCGCTCCCCATCAGGAAGAGCTGGTTGTTCCAGAAGAACAGCGATCCGTTCCAAAGCTCAGCGGGTACGGGGGTGGATTTGCCGATCTGTTCGCCGTGGGCCTGATGGATCTCGACTCGCAAGGATTCGATGCGGCTGCCATAGCGGCTGCCATCTGTGATCAGCGCGAATCGCTTGCCTGTCTGATCGTATGTGATAGCTGTAGCGAAGGGAGGGAAGAAGTGCAAGCGCTTTCCGGTTGTCGGATCGACAATCCAGCCAGCCCTGTACCTGAAGTTTGCGCTGGGAAGGAAAACGGTCTCGCCCACCCATCCTGAGTCGAAGTAATCACTGCTCGATACGTCGAGCGCCGAGCACTGCTGTTTCAGCAGAGACGGGGCCGCAACGAGGAAGATCAGAGGTATGGCCATAGACACGACGAGCACCATGCTTGCACCGCGGAGCAGACGTCCGCGGCCCGCCGGCTCGCCTCGGCAGAGCATCAGCCAGGAGGCGGCGAGGAATAGCAGAGGGATGAAGGACAGGCCAACCGCAAGAATGACCGGCGCGAGGAAGTAGAAGAAGGATGCGAGCTGAAAGACGGCGCCACCGAAAAACCCACAAAACGCAGCACCGAGGAGCATCCCGCCGAAGGAATGTGCGCCAAAGGACGCGGCGAGCATTCCGGAGCAGAAAACGAGCATGAGGAGGGCTAGTAGCAGGAGAATGCCGATCCCGCTCAGGACCTGTCCGGAGAACTCGCCAGTCAACTTCGCGAAACTGAACCCGCCCAAGATCATTCCAAAGAGGGCCCATCCTGTCAGTGAGGCGCAGACCACCGAGAAGAGGCTTGCCAGGCCTGTCAGCAGGCGCGCAAACCAGACCTTCGTACGGGAGACAGGCCGGTCGAGGAGAAACCGGGAGGTGCCGGCAGATTCATCGACAGAAAAAGCCTGGACCGCACCCATCAATGCCCACAGCGGCCAGAGGCCGAACGCAAACATCGCGGGGCAGAGCGAGAGGAAGACA
>JANTFM010000061.1 GCA_024763475.1 Acidobacteriota bacterium
CGGCAGCATCCGTCGTGCCGGAGACGAGGACCTCGTCCTTCTTGTAGAGCGTGACCCGCGCACCGGACACCGCCTGGCCGGTGGCCGTGTCCTTGACGCCGACCCAGACCTCCTCAGGCCCTGTGGTCAACGATTTGCGGTGATTCACGGACAGCTTCCCCGGCTCCGCGGTCCAGAGCACCATGGCCGGATCGCCAAGGAGATTCATGACACCGCGATAGTAGGCGCCGTTCATCGACTCGCGAGACAGGGTGAAGGCCTCTCCGAGTTGGGTGACGTGATTCTCGAAGATCTCGTCGAAGAACGCGCGATCCTGGATCGTCTGGCTCGACCAACCCGTGGAGATGTTGCCAATAAACGCAACCGCCCCGCCGTCGGGAGCATTGAGGAAGGCCTCCGAGATCGAGGCCGAATCGAAGGCATTAGGCGAGCAACCCAGGGAGAAGACAATCCCGCAGCGATCGCCGTTCCCCAGCCCGATGACCTCGTTCGAGTAGATGAAGCCCCCTCCAAACTTCGCACCGGTGCCCATCGCCAGGGGGTTCGAGTGGTCGGCGTGGTTGACGTAGTGGTAACCCTCTTCGAGCGCGTCGTAGGCACTCGATGAGGTCAGGAGGGCATCACCCTCATAGATCGGGTTGTAGAGGCGCAGGGTGTCGTATCCCGCGGGCAGATCGTTCTCGTAGATCGCCTGCTTGATCGTCTGCCCCCAGTTCGGATTGCCGGTGGACAGCGCCGCGCCCATCAGCAGCGAACTCTCAGCGAACCCGCTTGGTGGCGTCTTTTCGTAGCGCAGGACCTTGTCCACGAAGATCTCGCACTCGTCGAGGTTCTCGACCGGCGCGCGACCCAGGAAAAAGTCCGCCGCGAGGTCACTCTCGTCATCACTCTCGCCGAACTGCGCGTTGCCGTTGGCGTTCCAGTTACCCTCGGCCGTCGCGTAGTAGAGATCCGTCGGCCTCCAGGTCAGCGCACCTGAGTAGTAGTCCCAGAGAGCAAACCTCACCGGCACCTGGTTGACATCGCCGCCGAGAAGAACGAAGGAACTGCCCCAGAGCTCGCCGGCATCGATGATGAAGTTGCGGATCTTCTCCTGCGGATCGACGCCGGCATAGCGTGCCGCGATCTCTGACGCCGTACGAATCTCGGTGTTCCAACCACGGGAGCGCTTCCATTCCGCCAAGGGCTCGAAAGCAGGCGCGAGTTCGTCGCTGGTAATGATCAGGTAGTCGACCGGAAGACCATCCATGGAGGGCCACTCGCTCGCGAGCCCCTCCCCACCGGCCGACGCGTCCTTCTCCCCGCCATCGGTCGCCGTCTCGGGCGCGAAGCCCGCGAGTTCCTCGGGGTTCTTCACCAGGTGCCCGAGGGCCGCCTGGACCATCTGCTGCGCCTGAACACTCCGGCGGCGCGGGGCAAACGCGCGGGCCGGCCGACTCTTTCCCGCCAGACTGAAATCAACCTGGGTCATGAGTTCCAGGCGTTTCGCCGCCGGGCTGTAGCGCAGCGGATAAACCGCCAGGGTCACGACCCGATATCCGAAACGAAATTCGTCTGCGATAAGTTCAATTGGGTCCACTGGATAGAAGTTTGTGGACTCATAGATCCTCGGATCCGCCACGGGGGGCACCGGCAGCTCCAGCCCGTTCAACGGGGTCGGTATGGCAACTGCTTCGACATTGAAGAGTCCGGGAATCTCCTCCCAGCTCACATCACCCAGGTTGATTTCGCTGACCTCGAGATCGCGAGGCACGACGAGGCGATAGAGCTGCCTCGGCAGGTCGGGAGCACCAACACGTTCGACCCGTGAGGTGCAGCCGTCCATCTCGATAGTGCTGGCCGATGCGCCGCGTTCGGCGTGCAATCCCGCCGGTGAGAAGGTCAAGACCCGGGGCGCGGGTCCCGCCGGGCCCCCACCCTCCGCATAGACCATCACGGAGCCCAGGGCCATCCCTGCTGCCAGGGCCAGTTTCAACCACTTGCTTCGCATGAAGACACCTCCCTTTCTAGATACCAAGAACGAAGAATTTCGTCGTCTCGGCTGTCCGCAGAGAGCGTCCTTTTTCACACTTTTGTGCTGCTTATCGCCGGAAGAACATGGGGCGAGCTGGAGCCATGACTCAGAGCCCGAGATGACCTGATCGGCCTTGTGGGCTGATAATGCTCACTCGATAAGGAGTTCGCATGAGTGGGAAACACCCTGACAAGAGCGAGATCGTCCTCGTGCAGTACCCTGGGTTCTCTTCCAGGACGACCCTGTCGCCTCCGTGCGCCAAGGTTCATATGGCGTTGAAATTCAAGGACATCGCGTACACGGTGCGCAATCTCAACACGCCCATGCAAGCCAAGAAATATAACCGGCGAGGACGCCTGCCTGTTCTGCTGATCGGTCAGGAAACGATCGTCGACAGCACCGACATCCTGAGCGCGCTCGACGAGCGCTTCCCGGAGCCCCGCCTGATGCCCGAAGGGTCCTTCGAGCGAGCCCGCGTGAAGATCCTCGAGGACTGGGCGGATGAAGTGCTCTACTTCTACGACGTCTGGTTCCGTTGGTGTGACCCGGGGAACGCGGCACGCCTCAAGCGCGAGGTCCTCGCGAGGCTCCCCGCCCCTTTTCGGTGGATCGTGCCCCCGCTCGCCGCTCGGGAAGTGTGGCAGCGGATGAAGGGCCAGGGTATCGGGCTGAAAGAGGCGGAAGCGATACGGCGAGAGTACGGCGAATGCCTGGACTCGCTTGTCGACCTGCTCGGCGAGAACGAGTACCTCGTTGGCAACTCCCTTACTCGCGCCGACCTGGCCGTATGCGCCGTGCTCGACCAGCTGCGCATGGCCAGCCTCACCCCGCGCGAAGCCTCCGAAATAGAAGCAAGGCAAAAGATCGTCACCTGGATGGCGCGGGTGCACGAACTTTTGCCCAACGCCGCGCAAGGCAAGTTCTGATTCGTCCCCTGCTCCTACCCTGACGCGTGCCTCAGGTCTCTCTGATTCGTCCCTTGCTCCTAACCTGCCATGCCTCAGGTCTCTCTGACTCGTCCCCTGCTCCTAACCTGCCATGCCTCAGGTCTTCTCTGACGGGTTCCTTGACGGGTATCCTGGCTCTACGGAGACGGAGAGACGAGGTAAGCGAAGCTCTTTCCTTCATCCACGCTGAGGTCGACGTCCAAGCGAAGTCCGCCAATCGGCTGGCTGGTCAGTGGTTCCCAGGGGCCAGTGGGCTTGGGCTTGATCAGAAGCCCGCGAGGGGCCGAATCAGCGGATCCTCCATCCTGGCCATAAAGCTCGGCCGCGAAGACCTCGTACTCCGCATCCTCGGGGAGTGGCCCGCGGCCCCAGCTCAGGATGAGGCAGTGCTCGTACGCGCATTCCTTCGGACCCTGGATGGGATCGATATGAAGCGTGAAGTCATCCACGACGAAGGTATCCGCTGCCTTCGGCGCGGAAGCGATGTCCGAGGGGCAGGCATCCTCTGCCAAGAGAATGGTCGAGGGAAGCGACCCGTCATCGAAAACATCGCGCTCCATCCAGGAGACCGTTCCCTCCACCTTGTTCGCAACGAAGATCCTCGCCTTGCCGTCGGCCGCGGGGACGAGCGCAAGGCCCACGGCGCCCTTTCCAACGAGGACCTCCTGGTCGAAGGTCCGTCCGGGATCCGGATCGTTCGAGCTGGGACACTCGCCGTCATCGACCTTCACCAGGGCCGCGCCCTCGTCCGGGTAGGCGAAGAGCACGATGTCCTCGAAGGCGTAGGATTCCGGAGTCTTGTTGACTCCCGGGGGGCCCTTTCCCCACACCGCCACGTCGACGACTGGCACATCGATCAGGCAGGACCCGCCCCCCTTCTCCACGGCG
Source organism: Acidobacteriota bacterium (assembly GCA_024763475.1). Taxonomy (GTDB): domain Bacteria; phylum Acidobacteriota; class Polarisedimenticolia; order J045; family J045; genus JANTFM01. The sequence goes on from JANTFM010000061.1 coordinate 3,850, forward strand.
ACGACTTCCCCACGAGCCTGAAATACGGAGTGCGCGCCAGGCCGGGTGCTCGGTCCATCGATCCCCTGAAGCTGGGGATAGGGGAGGACCGGGAGCTTGGTCTCCTCTCGCCGAATTCGCCGCCGGGCCCAGGGGCCGGTGGCTCGGACGCCACGAGACAGGGCCATGATCTCGCCTGTCCTGCCATCCGCGCTGCGAAGCGTCACAAATGCCGTCTCTGCCACGCCGGGGCTGTCGAAACCAGAGACATGCACATCGAGCGCCTTCAGCTTGCAGTCGGGGACGAACTCGCTGCAGGCGCTATCCCAGGCCAGGAAGGGAGACTCGCAGCCCTCCGAGACGAGAGTCTCCTGGTCGAGGACCAGGAAGATCGGCCGCGCCGCACTCCCGGGGCCCTCCGATCCCACGACGTATAGCGCGCTCTGGTATCCCTCGCCCCCATTGAGCGAAAGGTCCAACGCGGGCGCTCCGGCCAAATCGCGAAACACGGGCTCACGAAACGGCAGGTACTCTCTGAGATCGATCGTCTTGAATAGCTCGAAGCTCCCATCAAGCCCCAGATTGACAACCCTCAGGTAGCTTCCCTGAAGAACAAAGGCCTGCTGGCCGGGGCTCGCGGGAATCGTGGACAGCGCCACGGCCACGGGCTCCCAGGACTCGGGATCGCCCTCTTCAGCACATCCCCCGGGGACGTCTGCCGCGAGCTCCACCCCGCCGGCCAGGATTCCCGCCTCCGCATCGATCACGGCAAGCTCTTTGTTGCACGAGTCGACGACGGCGACCCAGGGAGGCTCCACGTCCGCCTGGGAAACTCCCACCAGCATCATGAGGACGAGCGCACAACTCCCCGACCAAAGCTGCCGTGTGGAAACGCGACGAATCCCTCCGAACAAACTGAACTGAAACAAGCTCCTCTTCCCTTCCTTTGATGGACCCCGATTTCACAGAGCGATGTACGGTGGAGCCTTCGCGAAGTCAACACAACGACGCCCGGGACTCGCGGTCGCTGGCCCGCAGCCGCCACCCCAACGAGCCGGGATCTCCGCAGCCATCTCGGACATCTGCCTTCCCTTGCCGACCCTCACATCACTCGCACCCTTGGCACGACTCAGGTCCTCGATTTCCTTCACGTCCTTGGCGCCACGCACATCCTTGACACCCCTCTACTCCCTGAGGTCCCTCACATCCTTGATACTCCCCTGGTCCCCGGTGTCCCTCACATCCTTGACACCTCTCTGGTCCCTGAGGTCCCTCACATCCTTGACACTCCCCTGGTCCCCGGTGCCCCTCACATCCTTGACACCTCTCTGGTCCGTGGCGTCACTCGCGTCCTTGGCGGATCATCCTGATCAAGCGACCCGCGCTCTTGTTTGCGGGGAAATCAGGATCGAGAAAGGTATCGAAGAAAGGTCCCAGCATCGGCTCGAGGGAGTACCCCTCGGCGAGAGGACCCAGCATCGCTCGAATTCTGGCCAAGAGGCGCGCACTTCGCTCTTGCTCCCGAGAGCTACCATGCAGCAAGCCGCGTTTCGCCTGAGCGACAACGGCCAGGAAGGTGGCTGATCGCCGAGCCAGGTAGTGTTCATCCTGCTCGAGGCCCAAACGCTTTTCGAAGTCCGGCAGGGTCTCGTGCGAAATCCACGTCTTCCCGGTGTTCCGAACAAGCTGCCTCCTGTAACGCGTGAACGCAGCAAGCAACTTTGAAACCGCGCGGGAGTCGCCGTGCCGGGAGATGATGCGGGCCGCGTGGTAGTACTCAAGAGTCGTCAACCCACGGTCACCTATCGCCGCCACGGCGTTGTCAATGGCCGGAATAGGAGGGTACCAACGATCTGGATGCTTGACCTGAACGCCTTCAGGAGAAGCAATTGCGATCTTGTGAGAGCGATCCAAAGCGATGCCTCGCGGCGGCCTGAACCAGATGCGATATTCATCGGCGACCGAGCGCACCGCGTCCCGAAAGTGCTCGCCGACTTCTCGCCCGGAGACTATCAACTCGCCTCCCGTCGCCTTTGCCAACTGGCCGCAGGTAGGATCCCCACTCTGCGATCCAACTTGGATAATAAAGACCGGGAGTCCGGACCTTCCAGCCAGCCCGGCGACCTGCGCAGTGCGCGCGTCACTACTCGAGGTATCGCGACAGTCACTCACGATGATCAAGACCGGCCGAGAGTCTCTCCCCCGCTCCTCGTCGATCACCGACATGATCGATAGTTGCTCGAGTTCACTCCAGACCGCGTTATATAGCGCCGTGCCCCCACCTCGTCCCCGCAGCCGATCCAACATATCTATCGCAACAGAGGGATCGCGGACGAAACCGAATCGCGGCGCATCGTGGTCCGTAGCTCCGGAGGCCGGCCTCAACAAGAAACTGCCATCGGCAAAGCCGACGATCCGGAATTTGATCTCGTAGGGAGATCGTGCGGCCAGTTCGCTCGCCCATAGCACACCCTGATCCATTTCCTCCCAACACGACGCCATGCTGCCGCTCGTATCCACGAGCAAGTCCACGTAGATCGTGGTGCCGGGCAACCCCGGCTCGACGTCCTCGACCTGACAGGAAGCGCCGGCAAAGCGACAGTCCCGCAGTTCTTCGGCTTGCATCCTGTTTTCACGTGAGCACAGCAGCTCAAGGCGCCTTGTCGCCTGGCTGCAGCTGTTGAAAGCCTCGCTCCGCACGGACCTCTTGCCAACAGGATCGCGGACTTCGCATCGGTTGGCCTCCACCCATCGGGCGAATCCCTCTATGTCATCGAGATAGGGCTCGGCAAGGCAGTGGATCTTCCTCCACCCGTCAAGGTAGCAAGACGGCGGGACAACTGAGAACGAGTTGCCCTTCACGTAGGCCTTGATAGAGGAAGGCGATCTTGCAGAGGCGTCCGATTCCGGGAAGAAGTCGGTGCACACCCGGTCCGTGCCGACCAGTCGATACCGGCTGTCATAGGCGCGGGCCTCAAGACACTCCATCGCAAGGTCCGATCCCGCGTCGAAAACAACCTCGCCGTCCTGTGGGGCGAGTCTTTGCCAGTGGTCCGGCCCGATGAGCCGAAACACCTGGACCTCCAGGCCCTGCGCGACACCGACCTCAACTCTCGTAGGACCGAAGAGGATAGAGGTCTCGCTCGGCGCAAGCACTTGCACGGGAGCAACCGGCCCATCGCTTTCCATCCCGAGGCAAGTCCCACCCAAGGCAAGGAGAAGAAAGAGGGCAACGCATGTATTCATCACGAGCCGGAATCTCATGGCTGCCTCCGTGAAAGGCGTTCCGCTCATCGATCGAACTCAACTTGCGTATGCGACGTCGGGGATTCTGCTGTTCACCCCCGAGACGATCCCCAACTCGGAGCGCGGGGAACACGCTAGTCCAATCGGCCGAGCCTGGTCCTGCCAGGACGCTGGATCCTGCTGCAGCAGCACAGCACCGAGACGCCTGCTCAGGATACACCGCTCGACCCACTCCCCGGAAGGAACCCGCGCGGACGCCGCGGATCACGCGCGACGAGACCTCGTCCAGGCTGCACCACCCCACCCGATCCCCGGAAGGAACCCGCACGGGCACCGCCGATCACGCGCGACGAGACCTCGCCCAGGTTGCACCACCCCACCCGCTCCCCGGAAGGAACCCGCGCGGACACCGCGGCTCACGCGCGACGGGACCTCGCCCAGGCTGCACCACCCCACCCGACCCCCGGAAGGAACCCGCGGGGGCACTGCGGATCACGCGCGACGAGACCTTGCCCAGGTGACGCCGGCCAACCTGCCCCGCGGAGAAACGTGAGGACACTGCGAGACCTACGTGGCAACCAGAACCCCTGGAAGATCTTCCTCTGGGGGCCGTCTCCCGGCGGCATCATGAGAGCGAGCCGTGCACGGTCTCTTACGGCATTCTCGTTTGATAGGACTTGCCTATCCACATCATAGAAACGTTGTCTTGGAACAATCACGCCGTTCAACGAAAACTCTCTACGAAGTCGGTCGATGAGCGGCTGACCCAACCCGGAATGTGCATGAGCGCTACGCGATTGGACTCGAAGCTTCCTGCATCATCCGGACCAACGACAGAGGAAAGACCATGAACGAGGACATCCAGAACCGCAGATCAATCGAAGAACCCAGGTTGCAACTCAACGGCCCCGTGCCGGACTTCACGGCCAAGACGACTCACGGCGAGATCAAGCTCTCCGCGTGGGAGCAGGACAAGTGGATCATTCTCTTCTCGCACCCGGCCGACTTTACTCCCGTCTGTACGACCGAGTTCATGGCCTTTGCGAAGCTCAGGAAGGAGCTGGAGCAGCGCCAGGTCGCGCTCCTCGGCAACTCGATCGACAGCATCTACAGCCACATCGCCTGGGTGCGGAATATCAAGCAGAACTTCGACGTTGAGATCTACTTCCCGATCATCGCCGATCTCGACATGAAAGTGGCGAAACTCTACGGAATGATCCACGAGCCGAGTTCCGATACCGCCGCCGTGCGCTCCGTTTTTTTCATCGACCCCGAGCGGAAGTTGCGGGCCATGATCCACTACCCGCTCAACGTCGGCCGCAACTTTGACGAGATCCTCCGCGTCGTGGACGCACTCCAGACCGCAGATCAGCACGGCGTCGCCTGCCCGGCGGACTGGCGCCCCGGAGACCCGGTCATCGTGCCACCGCCGACCACCACCGCCGAAGCAGAGAACGTGGTCATGGAGGGGAAGGACGACGTGACGGATTGGTACTTCGCGAGGCGTTCGCTCTGAGACACAACACCGTTGGGCGATGCGGGTCAGCCCTGGATCGCCTTTCGGTATGCTTCTCGCGCGACGGCCGTCAACGCTTTCAAGGACTGTGCCAGGGGTGAGCGACGACGCCAAGCCAGCACGAGAGTGCGTTTCGGACGCGGCTTCGTGAACTCGCGAATCGTCAACAGGCCTCGACGATTCTCGACCTCTACCGCGATGCGCGGAAGTATCGTCACGCCGGCCCCGCCCAGCGCCATCTGTGCGAGGGTCGCCAGGCTCGTCGCCCGAAAGCCGAGCTCCTCGGCGCCGGTGCGCGCGCATAGCTCGAGAGCCTGGTCCCGAAAGCAGTGCCCGTCATCGAGGAGTAGAACCTGCTCTGCGGCGAGAGTGCTCACGCGGAGCGGGCCACTCTTCTTGCCCAGCCTGTGCTCTCGGGGTGCCGCGAGGACGAAAGGATCCTCTCCGATCGTCTCGTACGCGAGGGAGCCAAGCTCCGACTCCAGAGCCACCAGCAAGACATCGAGTTCGCCGCGGACTATCTTCTCGACAAGGAGTTCCGTCTTGTCCTCCGTCCAGCGCAGCGTGAGTTCCGGGTATGCCATCCTGAGCGCGGGGTCAATGTCCGGGAGCAGGTAGGGACCAATTGTCGGGATCACACCGACACGCAGGGTTCCCGTAAGGGGCTCGCCGCGGCTCGCCGCAGCGGCTCGCAAGTCCTCCGCCAGCATCAGCATCTGCCTTGCGCGCTCGACGAGTTCCTCTCCTGCCGGTGTGACGAGGACCTGCCTTCGATCGCGTTCGAAGAGCTGAACACCCAGCGAGCGTTCGAGCTCGGCGATCTGCGCGCTTAGCGAGGGTTGCGAGACGAGACAAAGCTGCGCCGCCCTGCGAAAACTCCTCGCCTCCGCCACCGCGAGTGCGTACTGGAGCTGCCTGAGCGTCAGAGGATATGCCCCAAAATTCATCCAACCATGATAGCCCAACACTATCGTAACCACCCGCCATCGCGTCGGCTCTCCGGAAAGGTCGCGGAACTCCCGACCGGGATGATGATCCTGTCCCACCTGCCGCTCGCAGGCCGCAGCGCATACAATGTCCTCTGGAATCCCCTGAAGGAGCGCGCGGTGGCATTGGTATTCGTGCTCGACGACGACAAGGTGACCGGTGAGGGTATCGCGGCGGCACTCGCGCGGGAGGGGCATGAGCTGAAAACCTTCGATGCCCCGGAGACCGCGCTGGACGCGGCGCGAGAAGACGCTCCAGCGGTCGCGATCACCGACTTCGCGATGCCTGGGATGAACGGCCTCGAGTTTACCCTGGCCCTGCGGAAGATCTCTCCAGACACGACCTTCCTCGTCGTCTCCGGGCAGGCCACGGTGGAAGATGCCGTCAGCCTGATGAAACACGGCGTCGTCGATGTGATGACCAAGCCGCCCCGGGCGCGGGCCCTGCGCAAGGCCCTCGGCCTGGCGCTCGTCCAGTACGAACTCGCTGCCGAGAATCGAAGGCTGCGACAGGCGCTCCGGGGACGACGCAACATCAAGGGTGTGATCGGCACCTCTCCGGCCTTCGAGGCCGTCCTGCGCCAGGTCGAGAAGGTCGCCTCCAGCCCGTCTTCGGTCCTCCTCGGCGGAGAAACGGGCACGGGCAAGGAGATCATCGCCGAAGCCATTCACGAGCTGAGCCCCCGGGCAGAGCAACGGCTGGTGAAGGTGCATTGTGCGGCGATTCCAGAGTCGCTGCTCGAGTCGGAACTCTTCGGACACATGCGGGGTTCCTTCACCGGTGCGCTGCGCGATCGGGCGGGGCTCTTCGAGCAGGCCCACGGTGGCACGCTCTTCCTCGATGAAATCGGTGAGATCGCGCCCGCCGTGCAGGTCAAGCTGCTGCGCGCACTTCAGAGCTATGAGATTCAGCGCGTGGGAGATACTCGCACCCGCAAGATCGACGTGCGCGTCATCACCGCAACCAATCGGGATCTCGACGTCGAGGTTGCCGAGGGACGTTTCCGCCAGGATCTCTTCTATCGCCTGAACGTCATTGCGATCCGCATCCCCTCACTCAGGCAGCGCGGCGGAGACATCGAACTCCTCGCCCGCCATTTCCTCGCCCGGGAAAAGGAGAAGGTCGGCCGCAACGATCTCGAGGACTTCGATCGAGACACCCTGGCCCGCCTCTCCGCCTGGCACTGGCCCGGAAACGTACGCGAACTGGAGAACTGCGTGGCCCGCGTCGTCGCGCTTGCCGAGGGACCAAAGATTCGCACGGAGGATCTTCCGGCCACCATGAGTGGTGAGGGCCAGGGCGACCGTTCGCAACTCACGATCACCCAGGGAATGACGCTCGCCGAAGCGGAGCGCCTGCTGATCCTGCACACCCTCGAAGAGGTCGAGCAAAACAAACGCGAGGCTTCTGAACGCCTTGGCATCAGCCTGGCAACACTCTATCGCAAGCTCTCGCAATACCAGGTGTCCACGCCCGGCAACGAGGACGACACCCAGTGAGGGGCACCCCGGCCACTTCGGAAAGATCAGGCCTGACCCTGAAACACTCCCTGCGCCTGCTCATCGTCGTAGCCCTCGCCGTGGCCGCTGCGTTCTCCATCGTGCTCGGATTGTCCTGGCGGCACGAAGCGGCACGGCTCGAGGAGCGCCAGCAGGAGTCCTCCCTGCGCTCGGCGGAGATCGCCCGCGTCCTGCTCAACCGCCGGATCGAACGCGGGCACCTGCTGATCCAGGCCCTGGCGGAATCCCGCACACTCCAGGAGTCCCTGGCAGCACTCTCTGCCTCCCGCCTCGAGCGCGTGCTGCGCGAGTTCAACAAGAACACCAAACCAACTCATATCGCCGTGCTCGACGCCTCCGGAGAGCTCCTCGCAGCGTCGAGCCCTCTCGCGTGGTTGGCGTTCGAGCGAGAGCATCTCGGCCCCGGGTCGACAGATGCTCACACCCGCGCCGGGGTTGTTGCCGGAGATCTCTCTGCGATCATCGACCAGCCGGTCATGGCCTCGGGAAGGCGCCTCGGGACCGTGCGCGCCACGGTGCAGATCGGCCGCATCTTCCTGAGTGAGACCTCAGACGACCTGAACGTTCCCCTCGCGCTCCTCGATCGGGACCGCGTGGTACACCACTCCTTCCCTGAAGAGCCTCCCCTCGCCCGCCCGGGCTACCCGCGCAGGCGAAGTGCCGATTTCGATATCGCCTACCTTCGGGTGGAGGCCTTCCCGCAGGACGAGATTTGGATCGCCGCAGGCGAGTCCCGAGCACCGCTGCGAACAGCACAGCACCGCTTCCTCAGTTTGGTCGCAACCCTCGGCATCGGTGGCCTGCTCCTGGTTCTCCTTTCGGTGGGCAGCTTTCTCCTGGTCGGCCACCGCCGGGAGCGGCGGCTCGTCTCCCAGCGGGATGCGGCCATCGACCGCTCCCGGGGCCTGTCAGACCGGCTGGACCACCTGGCGGCGGTGGTCCACGACATCAAGGCTCCCGTTGCCGGCATCCAGTTGCGGTGTGAAGGGCTGGCGGAGGACATGAACGGTGGGGACACGCGCTCCGCGCTCTTCCAAGTCGTCGAGACCTGCGAGAAGCTCAGCCTCTATCTCGTCAACGTCCTCACGGCGGCACAAGCCGAGGAAGGCACGATCAAGGCCCGCCGGGATGTCATTCTCGTGCCGGGGCTGCTCGAGGAAGTCGTCGAGCATGCCACCGCGCTTGCCGAGCGCAAGGGCATCCATCTCCTGGTGAGCGCGAACTCGTCACTGGCCCCGATGAGCGGAGATGCAGGTCTCCTCGAACGCGCCCTGATCAACCTGGCCGTGAACGCCATCAGCGCCACGCCCGAGGGAGGCGAAGTCGAGCTTTTTGCCGAGATCATGGAAGGTGATCTGGTCATGGGTGTCCGCGATAGCGGCCCCGGCTTCACGGTCTTCGACCCCAAAGAGGCCTTTTCCCGCTCGCGGGTCATCGTCAAGGACGCCTCCATCAAGGCGGGCTCCACCGGCCTGGGGCTGTTCATCGTCGCCCGCATCGCCGAAGCTCATGGCGGCTATTGCCAGGCGATCAACAGAGACAGCGGCGGCGGCGAGGTGCGCATCGTCCTCCCGCACTGATTCTCGCCCGTTGAATCCATCCCCCTGACCGGGCCTCCCGTCACACCTTTCCGCCTATTCGTCCCCCGGGCCTGCGCAGGAATCCCACAACGTGGTCCTCTTCTTGCCGGGGATTGCCCCCGCGCGCAGAACCTTCCGGGATGAGGAGGAGTTCCAGCACCATACCTTTTTCACCCTTCACCTATAGCTCAAGCCCCTGACGGATCCTTGGAGCCGTCCCTTTTCCTCGGGGAGTTCCAGTGCAAAGCGGTGCCAGGATGCCGTCAAACCCGCTCGGGTGCGCGGGATGCCTCCTCGCCCGGAAGGCCTAACCGAGCGTCCCCCACCCGCGTCCGTCTCGTTACCCCAGATTCGGCATTCGCTCAGGACGCGACCCATCGGGTCCGTAGCCGGGCCAAGTCCCGGCCATCGCTCCGGCGAGTCAAGCGATGGAGGAAGAGCCCCGCTTCGATTTCGGACGCGACAGAGCGAATTTCCTCTCCCTGACGCACCTCGGAAATGAAGGTGATCTCGAGATCGGCGAGGCGCTTGTGGAGCCAGGTCTCGTCCGGTACCGCATCGATCGCCCAGTCGATGTAAGCGGATTGATTGGCGTGCAGGTTGATATCCACCTCGGCCCTGCGGAGCCGGTAATCCTTCGCAGCCAAACCTTTTGTCGGCTTGGGAAGCTTCGCGAACTCGTCCACGAGGGCCCGGGGACGCGGAGAAAGTTCCAGGTTGAGGACCGATTCCGGCAACCGTACGGCTCGGCGGCGCTTCATGTCGACCACCATCCACGCGCTCGTCGCCACGCCGATCCGCTCATCGTTCGCGTCGAAGAACTCGAAATCGCGGGTCGCGATCACCGACTCGGCACTCGAAGGCCAGGTCTCGAGCCGAACCTTGTCTCTCCAGCGGGGCCAGACTGACATCTTCAGCGTCAGCCTCACGAGCATCCAGGTGCGGCTCTCGGCGTGGAGCGTTTCCAGGGAGGCTCCCAGGGCTGCGGCGTGGCGGCCGGCGCTTTCCTGGATGAAGTTGGTGATCGTTTTCACCCGAGCCCGGGAACGGGCGTCGATCTCGTAGGAATGGACCACGAAATCCTCGCACCAGACGGTAGGCGGTGACGGCATTTGCTTCTCCTCCAGCGGTCGGTCATTCTGACCCACCCTGGCCGGGTCCGCTATGGTCATGCCGGGGGATCCGCCGTAGGGCCTGTAGGATAGACCGCTCGTGGAGTGAATCGGGCCGCTTCCTGCACGCTCCTTTCCTTTGAAAGCCATAGCCGATATCGTTGCCCTTGGCGTCATGGAGCTCGAGCGGGCCCTGCGTCCGAAATCCTTGATGGGGCAGGAGGATCTGGCAGTGACGAGCAGGACAGTATTTCTGACTTCCGGTGCAGCGGCGGCTCTCGTGGGTGCCGCGCTCCTCCTGGCGACTTCCGGCTGCGGCTCGAAGCCGGCCATTCCACCCCCGGCCACCCGCGTGGAAGACGTCGTAGAGACGCTCCATGGCACCGAAGTCCACGACCCCTATCGCTGGCTGGAGGACATGGATAGCCCGGAAACCAAGGCCTGGATCGCAGCCCAGAACGACTACACGAAGGCCGTGTTCGGTGTCTCGGAGCAGCGCGTCGAGACCAGCGAGAGATTGACGAGACTCCTACACGTTGACTCGTACTACGGCCCCTATGCCCGAGGGCAACGTTACTTTTTCATCCGTCGCCTCGCACTGCAGGACCAACCCTCCATCATCATGCGCGAGAGCCTGCGGGGTGAGGACATCGTGCTCGTCGACCCCCTCCCCTGGTCGGAGAA
>JANTFM010000062.1 GCA_024763475.1 Acidobacteriota bacterium
GGAGCGAGGCCGGTCCGGTCGCGCGAAGCGCGGCTCCCGAAGGCAGGGGTGCAAACGCAAGCAAACACAGGGCGCTTCGCGCGTCGTGCTGCGCACGACCGGACCGGCCTCGCTCCGCTCGGGCTGGTCCCTACGCTGGTCCCTACGCTGGTCCCTACGCTTTCGGCAGACGCTCAGGCAGACGCTCTTGACTCTTGACTTAGCGGTATTGAAGCCCGCCCGGACAGTTCGCCTCTTCTTGCGTTTGTGTGCGTGGAGATTGGCGCGGATCAGGCTCCTGTTTCCCCGGGTCGCCCCCCCCACGGCCGGCACCCACGCAACGGAGCTTGCGCCAGGCTGTTGTCCGGGCCGGGAACCTGCATAATCCGGGCAAGCCTGTCGTTCGTTAAATATCTCTGTTGCCTGAACTTGTCCGAGAGTGCACATTTCCCCGGAGCCTCCTTGTCCGCCTCGGAGACCAGATCCTTGATCCGCAGCAAGACCAAGATCACTTTCCTCGTCTCGCAACTCGGCTTCGGTGGAGCGGAACGGCAGACCTATGAGCTGGTCCGCAAGCTCCAGGAGACGAGGAATTACGAGCTGCGCTGCATCTGCCTCTCCGAGACCACCGAGCCCTACGGCCGCCTGATGGAGGCGGTGGGCCTCCCTCTCGACATCATCCCACGGAAGCGCTCCTTCGATCTCGAACGGGTGCGCCGCATCCGTGAGCTGAGCGATTCCAGCTCCACGGACATCCTCCACTGCATTCACTACGAGGCGGCGGCCTACGGCTTCGGAGCAACGCTCGGCCGCAGGCGCCCGTTCTATCTGCCCTCGATCCGCTCGACCGTCGTCCGGCCGCGCCCGGTGAAGACGTTCATCTACACGAAGATGCTGCGCTCCGCCCCGGCCGTGATCGTCAACTCCCACCGGGGTGCCGCCTTCATCGGCCCGGCCTTCGGCGTACCCCAGGAACGGCTCCATGTGATCGGCAACGGGCTGCCCTTCGAATCGATCGAAGAGCGTGCGCGCCAAGGGACGGATTTGCGCGAGGAACTCGCGCTCGGCCTCGAGACGCCACTCCTGGGCTTCGTCGGGAAGGACTCGAAGCACAAGAACGTGCACCGCTTCCTCGAGGTATGCCGAGAGCTCGAGTCCGCACGGCCGGAGCTTCATTTCGTGCTCGTCGGATGGAGGCTTGCCGAAGAAGACCGCCCGCGCCTGGGCCTCCTTTCGCCGCGCTATCACCTCCTGGGGATCCGCGAGGACGTTCCCGCGATCATGCGTTCGTTGAACCTCCTCATCATGAGTTCGAACACCGAGGGCTGTCCCAACACCCTCATCGAGGCCGCCGTTCTCGGTACGCCCGTCGTGGCGCCGGACGTCGGGGATGTGGCGCGGATCCTCGCGCCCTTCCGGGAACGGTCGGTCACGGTGGACCAGGAGCCCGCGTCCTACGCGGCCCTGGCGCGCGGCTGGCTCGACGCTCCGCCCAGCCCCGGCGACGTGGAGCAGATGCGCACTTGGGTGCGCGAACACTACGCGCTCGACACGATGATCGCGAGCACCATGGGAGTCTACGAGGCCCTGCTCCATGGCTAGCTCGCCAGCAAGTAAGGCACCGGAGCGAGATCCGGGTTACGTTTTCGGAAGCTACCGGGCGTGAAGAAGGCAGCTCTCGTGAAGGGCCGACCTATCTGGCGTGTTTGTCGGGGATTGCAAACCCCGAGATGTGACAAGCGTTTTCGAGGACCGGCACGAAGATTGCAGCGATCGGCGCGGAGATTGCAGGCAAATGTCGCGATCGGAATACAAGTAGGTGCCGCGATCGGAAAAAAGGAGAGGACCGTCATGTCGCTCATCTGCGTGCACCGCATGAGGCTCGCCCACTGCGCGGTCACCCTGGCGCTGCTGGTCCTGTGCTCCGGCGCCGTGCTCGCGACGGACTACTTCGTCCGCACTGACGGCTCCGATTCTCATAACGGCCTCACGAACTCTGCCGCGGGCGCCTTTCGGAGCGTCAACCGCTGCCTGAACAGCGTGGGCGCGGGAGACCGCTGCCGCATCCAGCCCGGGCGTTACCTCGAAAGCAAGCTCACGGTTCCCGGAGGTTCGCTCGCCGCCAATAATGCGGCAGCCTGCTCCTGTGTCACAGGCTCCACCACCGTCAACTGCACGAGCGACATCTCCTCCGTCGTCTCCGCGGGACAGTGGATGCGCTGTGACTCCGGGGATAGCGACTTCTACTGGACCCGCGTCGCCTCGCGAAGCGGCAGCAACATCACCCTCGCAGAGGGCTATCGTGGCCCGACCGCCTCCGGCCTGCCCCTCGACGTCGCGAACATGGTTGAGCTGCGCGGCGACGGTTCCGCCCCGGAAGACGTCGTCATCACCCAGTGGCAGGACGACCCGGGCGTGACCTGGACCAAGGAAAGCGGCCTCGAGTGCACCTACAGCTACCAGAAGTCCGCGGTGAGCAACAGCGCCTGGAAGTCACCCCACGCCCTGCGCCAGGAAGTGCCCTGGTCCCAGTGGGACCTGTGGGACGAGGTGGTCGGCGGGCGGGACCCCTACCTCTACCTCCAATCGGGCAGTTGCCCCTGCGGGATCAGCACCATCCGCGGGCACGTCGACCGGGTGCCCGGCTCCTTCGGCCAGGACAGCTCGAAGGTCTACATCCAGACCTGGGACTGCTCCAACCCGAACGATGTCTCGGTCCAGGCCGGTAACCAGGGCTCCGTCGCGATTCTCAAGTCAACGGCAAACTACTCCGTCGTCTCGAACCTGACGACGCAGGCCTCGGCGTTCAACGAGCACTCGGTGAACGACCTGTACCGCCTGGCCTTCCAGCTCGGTGCGACGAACGCGCTCTACCGCGACCTCGTGGCCGAGAGCGGCCGGGTCTGGGTCAGCGCGCCGAGTGGATCGTACAACCTTCGCTTCGAAAACTTCCGCATGCTCAATGCGACCCGCTTCAACGCGGGCGACTACGGCCTCACCTTCTATAACGTCGAGGTGCGGGGCGGACACCCGAACCAGCTCTCCTCGGACCGCCTCTCGGGCATCTCGGCAACCCAGCGTGTGATCTTCGACCGCCTCTACCTACACCGGGGCTGGACCCATCACCGCACGGCGGACTCCGGCTGCAACCAGCAGCCGAACTACAACTGCTCGACGAAGACCTTCCCCGGCAAGTACCGCGCGACCCACGGCATCTACATGGGCACGATCGTCGCCAGCCGGCGTCAGGACCACATCACCGTGCAAAACAGCATTATCGAGATCACCTTCGACGGTCTCGCGATTTTCCACGGTGAGGGATCAACCGACGTCGTGATCCGCAACAACACCTTCGGCTTCTCCGGCGACGGCAGCCAGGAGTTCCTCTGGCTCGGCAACAACGCCGGCGGCAGCTGGGGCGCCCAGGTCTACAACAACGTCTTCATGATCGGCGAAGGCTCCGGCACGATGGAAGGCGCTCTCCGCCACGCGGGCAGCGCGAGCAATCTCAGCGCCAACAACAACCTCTTCCTCTACTCCGGGCGCAGCCAGAGCGGATCACCACGCATCTGGAACAGTGGTGAGACCCTGGAGTCGGTCATCTCCAGCTACGGGCAGGAGACCAACAGCATCATGGTCTGCAAGTCCGGCTGTAGCGGGTCCAAGGGCAGCTACTTCAACGACGGTCCGGACCCCCGCTTCGTCGACTGGCGCACGGACGACGGCGACGGCACCGACTACACACCCAAGGCCGATTTCCGGGGCATCGGCAAGGCTTTCTCCGGCCAGTGCCCGCCCCACGACTTCTACGGTAACGACCGAGGTAGCGGAGCCTGCGACATCGGCGCCGTCGAGTTCCCCTCGGGCGGCAGCGGCAACCAGGAGCCCGAAGATGTCGGCAACCTCCACCGCGACGACCTGATCAACTAACCGCGGACGGCAGCGGCAACCAGGAACCCGAAGATGTCGGCAACCTCCACCGCGACGACCTGATTAACTAACGACAGCTCTCTTCCGGTCGACCCAGCGCGTCGCAACACCATAGATCATCAGCGCGATCGCGGACACGAGGGCGATTCCCACGAAGACGTACCAGATGTAGTGGGCGTGCACCTTGGCCGCATCCCACTCGGCGATCGTCGCAAACTTGCTCCTCGCGGGACAGTAGCGCTCGAGGAGAAAACCGGAGATGCCGAAGCCGAGGATCGAGGAAATGAAGGAGTGCAGGTGGCTGAAGCCGAGGTAGAGACCCTCCTCACCCTTGGGCGCCTGGAGGGAGAAGTACTCGAGGTAGCGGGGAGAGATGAAGCTCTCCGCCAGTGCCTGGAAGACGATGCCGATGATCATCATGAAGCCGACGGGGTGGAGGCCCAGGATGGGCTCCCCATCGAACCAGTTGCCTGCCGCCATGCAAAGAGCCGAGACCGGCATGATGAGCATGCCGACGGACATCGAACTCAGGGCCGATCGTTTGCGCATGATGTGGGTCACGAGACTCACGGTCAGTACGACCACGGCGGGGTTGACGTTCGCATACCAAGAGGGAGACGACCCCTCCCCGGCCATGCGCAGCACGTACTTCGGCATCGTCGCGTAGAGTTGGTGCTGCACCATCCAGAAGCCCGTGATGATCAGGATCAACGCGACGAGGCGCAGACGCGAACAGACCGCGACCAACGCACGGAAGATCTCTCGCAGGCCCTTGTTCTCGCCCCCGTGTTCCCGGCTGCGATAAAAGAAGAACACGAGAATCAACGCGAGGAAGGTCATCCCCGCGGCGAAGAGATTGAGGACGATGAGACCCTCGTTGCCCATGCTCACGCGCAGGGGCTTGACGATCGTCTTCCCCGAGAAGGCGCCAATGTTGACCATCGCGTAAAAGATCGAATAGCCACGGGCCCGGTTGGCCTTGGAGCTTTCCCTGGCCACGGTCCCGGTGATGACCGACTTGATGAACGAGCCGCCCGTCATGACGATGATCATGATCGGCACGAAGAGCCACTTGTAGCTGCCGCTCTCGAGGCCGCTGAAGACGACCTCGCGCCCGTAGCTGACCAGTCCTGCATTTTCGAACATGGTCGGCAAGACCCACATGCTGCCGTAGCCGATGGTCAGGAGGCTGAAGGCCAGGAGGAGCGCGTTACGGAAGCCGATGCGATCCGCGTAGGCTCCACTGAAGGTCGGCAGGAAGTAGAGCCCTGCCGAGAGGACCCCCGAGACCATTCCCGCCTCGATGTCGCTAAAACCAAGAATACGCGTCAGGTAGAGCGTGATCGCAATGAAGACGCCGTACCAGGCCGCCCGCTCACAGAGTTCTACAACGTTGGCGGTCCAGAAGGCCCGGGAAAACGATTCCTTCTCCGGGCGCTTCTTCTCACTAGCTGCCATATTTGCCGTCCTCGAGGATGGTGCGAAAAAAAGCGGCGCGATAGAGTACCCTTCCTGCGGCGGCAACGAAACCCGGGGGATCCGGGCGGAAGCGGCTCGCCTGAGCGGAAAGCAACGATCACTCGATGAGCGAAGCGAAACTCACGATCGCCGCCGTCGGCGATATCGGCCTTTACAACCGTATCCCGGATGCTCTCGCGGCGCACGGGATCGAGGCCTATTGCGGGCAGGCTCGCGCGGCTCTCGCGGGCGCCGACCTGCGCTTCGGCAACGTCGAGATCCCGCTCATGGAGCATGGCGGCAGCGATGACTTCTCGCTTGTGGGGCCCGCACACGCCGCAGAAATCGTCCAGACTCTCGGCTTTGAGGTCGCCAGCCTCGCCAACAACCACATGCTCGACGCCGGATGGGACGGCGCACAGAGCACCCGCCGGATCCTCGAGGAGCGGGGCATCCGCGGCTTTGGTCTCGGCGCGACCGAACGGGAGGCGCGCAAGCCGCTCCTGATCGAATGCGCAGGTCTCAAGCTGGGCTTCCTCGGCTACAGCGAGGGCCAGCATGGCAGGCACCGTCATGTCGCCGGGACGAAGAGTCCCGGCGTCGCGCCCATCGACTCGACCAAGATCTGCGAAGACCTGCGGGCGCTGCGCGGCCAAGTGGACCTTGCGATCGTCTCGATGCACTGGGGCGTGAACTACATCCCTTATGCGATGCCTGAACAACGGAGCTTGGCGAGGGAACTCGCAGCAGCCGGCGCCGACCTGATCCTCGGGCACCATCCCCACGTTCCCCAGGGTATCGAGCAAATCGGCCGGACCCTCGTGGCCTATTCCCTCGGCGATTTCATCTTCGACTGGGGTGGCGGCAACGTCACCAACCAAGAGGCGCTCGCGCGCCGGCGGCGCTCGGGCATCCTCGAACTCGGCTGGCAGGACGGGCGCTGGGAGCGGCGCTGGATCCCGGTCTACCAGGACGAGGACCACCGCCCGCTGATCGTCTCCGGAGAGGAGGCGAAACAGCAGGCGGAAAGCCTGCGGGCGCTCGACGATTACTACCTCGAGGGTCACTATCCGAAAGACCCCTGGGGCGACGCGGGCAAGGCGATCGGCGCCCATGCCTCGAAAGTCCTCAGCTACCACCTCAAGCGCGGCAACGTCGCCTATCTTCTAGGCAAGCTCGGACGGATCCGCGGGCGGCACGCCAAGATGATCTTCGGCTGGCTGACCTCCGCCCTCGGCAGAAGGAAGAAGGAAGGCTCATGAGTGCAGATCGAGACGCGGGCGGCACACGCCTCCTGGAGGGTCTCAGGGTGGCGGTTGTCGGCAACCTCAATCCCGCCGACAGCGGAGTTGTCTACCAGGCCGAAGTGCTGATCCAGCGTTTCCGCGAAGAAGGCGCGGAGGTCCTGCCCGTCACCTACCAGCAGAATCGCTACTTGCGCCCGATCGCCACCGCATGGGAACTCCTGCGGAACGCCGGCCGTTACGACGTCCTCTGCTGCCAGGGCTACTCCTTCTTCAATTGGGGCAACGGAGCCCTCTCGATTCTCTTGGGGAGGATGCTCGGCAAGCCGATCTCGATGGTCTACCGGGGCGGAGGCTTCCGAGAGTTCGTCGCGCGCTTCGCGCCGATCGTGGTCCCCCTGCTGCGAAAGGTCGACGTTCTCATCGTGCCCTCCGGTTTCCTGGAACAGGAGTTCCCCAAGCATGGACTCAGCGCACGCATCATTCCCAACCTGATCGATCTCGACGGCTGGCCCTTCCGCGAGCGCGAGCGCTTCGCGCCGAAGCTCCTCTGGGTGCGACACCTGCGTGCGGGTTACAACCCCTGGATGGCGGTAGAGGTGCTCAAGATCATCCGCGCGCGATACCCGGAGGTCATCCTGCAGATGGCCGGTGACGGCCACATGGAAGGCGAGATGCGCCAGCGCTTGGCAGAGGAAGATCTCGGCCAGGTAGAACTGCTCGGCCATCTGCCAATGGACCAGCTCCAACGTCATTACGACGCCTGCGACGTTTTCATCAACACGACGAACTACGACAATCAGCCCCGCTCCGTGCTCGAGGCGATGGCCTGCGGCCTTCCCGTCGTCTCCACGGACGTGGGCGGGTTGCCCTTCATGATCGAAGACCGGGTCAACGGACGCCTCGTACCGCCCATCGACCCAGGTCCTATGGCCGACGCCGTCCTCGAGATCCTGGACGATCCGAACCACGGACACGAACTCGTCCAGGGAGGCCTCGCACTGGCCCGCAGCTTCGAATGGCAGGTGAGCCGGAGCAAGTGGGCCGAAGTCTTCCGCGACCTGATCCCGGACCTTCATACGCAGAGCAGAGCAGGAGACACCCAATGATTTCCGTCGCCAGGTACAACCAGATCTACGACAGCCTTAGACGAAGCAAGCGCTGGGGCACCGACAGCAGCATCCTGCGCTTCGCGGCCCTCACCCTGGTGTCGACGGATCTGGCGGATCCGGGCGAGGTCGTCCGCGAGGTGGCGGATCGACTCAAGACGGCGGCCGGTGGGTTCAGTCCCATGGCGTCGGACCTGCGGCAGGCCGTTGCAGCCATGTTGATCCGGCGGAAGCTCGATCCCGAGGTCGTTGTCATCCGGGTCCGGGAGGCTCTCGATCTTTTCAAGCGGCACAAGCTGCGCAAGGGTGGCGCGCACCCCTTCCTGGCGGCCCTCCTCCTGGTGCTGGATTCCCAGGGGGGAGAGGTGCCGGAAGAGACCATTTCGCGACTCAAGGAGATCATCGATCGCTGGAAGACGGACCACTACTTCCTCACCGGCGTCGACGACTACCCGATGGCGGCAATGCACGCCTCCCGCGGGGGTCGTGTCGAGACCCTGGCTGTCGAAGTCGAGACGATCTACGAGACCCTGAGACGACGTCGTTTCAGCCGCGGCAACCCGTTGCAGCTCGTCTCACATCTGCTGGCTTTCTCCGAGTACGGATCCCACAAAGCGGCGGATCGCTTCATCCGCATGGCCGCAGGACTGCGATCCAGGGGCCAGAGAATCTGGCAGAGCCAGTACGACGAAGTCGCCCTCCTCGTGCTCAGTGGAGTGCGGGTAGACCATGCGGCGGCCAAGGTGATTCTCTTACGCGATGAACTTCGCGCGCACAAACCGAAGCCCCAAGCCTCCATCGCGTTTTCCATCGCAGCGGGGCTGGTTCTCGCGGAGCAGGCGGCGAAGACCAGCTCGCTCCGCGGTGCTCGCGCGGCCGCCAACCTTCGAGCCGTCCAGGCCCTGATCGAGGCGCAGCAAGCCGCAATGGTCGCCTGCATGATCGCGACGAGCAACGCGGCAACCGCGGCGGCGACCAGGTAGCCCCTCGTGAGGATCCGCGTCTCGCGTGAACAGGCCAAGCGGCTGTGGTTCGCGCGCCAGGGTCTGTCGACCCCTCGACGCACGAAGATCACGAGGGGCGCGTTCGTCCGGCACCTGGAACAAAGCGGAGGCCTGCAACTCGACAGCGTCAACGTCCTCGATCGTGCGCACTACCTGACCCTCTGGAGCCGCTTCGGTGCCTACGAGCGCGCGGAGGAGTTGCTGGACTTCCGCTATCGGCTCGAGATCTACCTGCCCCAAGCCAAGCGGGTCTACGGCTACTACGTAATGCCGATCCTGTACAACGGATCCCTCGTCGGCCGCCTCGACCCCAAGCTCCATCGCGACCGGGGCGAGCTCGAGATCCGCTCGATCCACTACGAGCCCGGTTTTCGAGAGACTCGCTCCTTTCGCCGCGCCCTGCGCGAGACCCTCGAAGACCTGGCAGACTTCACGGGAGCGAGTTCCCTGGTCTGGTAGCGCGCCATCCCGTCCCCTCTCGAGACGCGGCACCCCGCGGGGGGAACTCCGCGTAGCGGCCCAGCGGGCGCATTGTCTCAGGGCGAGCCTGTCAGGTTCAGTTGCGCGCGGAACTTGCCGGTCGCGGAACGAGGGATCGCCTCACAAGCTTCCGTCTCGACCCTGACCTCGGGACCGAAGAGCGCTTGAATCTGCGCCACAGCATCGGCGCAGTCTCTCTCAAAGGCTTCGCCGCCCCGGACGACGCGAAGGACGACGTGGTCCCGGGCGCGCTGAACGATCTGCGCCTCGCGAATCCCGCGCAGCGCCTTGAAGACGATATCGAGGCGGCTGAGGGGAGTGCCCGCGTAGGAGTAGAGTGTGTCGTCGATCCGGCCCACCACGTTCGCCATCGTATCGGTTGGCCAACCGCAGGCACAACGGCGGGGTGTCTCGTCGAGCACGACGGAATCGCCCAGGCGGTAGCGGATCAGGACCTGCACACGATTGACGAAACTGGTGCCGACCGCATCCCCCTCCAGCCCATAGACGTTCTCGGCTCCACGAAGCGCTTCGATGTGGCCGAATTCCGGGGCCACATGCCAGGTCAATTCGGGGCACTGCGCGACCCAGAAGACGCACTCCGCCGCACCATACTGATCGGCGACCTTGCAGGCGAAGGCCTCCTCGATGACCTCTCGGTGAGCCTCGAGCACTTTTTCAGACACGGTGATCACGGCCTTGGGGCGCACGCCGCGAAAACCACGCTTGAGAGCGTGCAACGCCACCGGGTAGATCGCAGAGGGATAGCCGTTGATCTCCTCGGGTTGGATCTCGGCCAATTTCTCGAGATAGGCGTCGAGGTTCTGCTTTGCGAGATGAAAACAAGAAAAGAGCGTCTGCTTGCCGAGGTAGTCCTGACGCCAGAAGGGGGCTCTCGTTTGCTTTTTCGGCACGACGACGGGGAAGCGGATCGAGGCCCAAGGCCCTTTGCCGTCGATACCCCACAGGCGCCTTTGCCGGTCTTGGAAGGCCCAGACCTTCTGGTAGGTCTGCTGCTCCTTGTAGGTCACCAGTGCCTTGCCCGTGGTGCCACTGGTCTTGCCTGCGATGAGCCCGCGGCCTCGCCGACTCTCCGCGACGAAGCGCAACGGATCCTCCCGAAGTTCATCCTTTTCGGTCGGGGGCAACTGGCGAAAGTCGTCCAGAGTCTGCACATCCCGCGCGTCGAAGCCGATCTGCCGCCACAGGTCTCGGTAGTGGGGGACTTGCTCCTGGGCGTAACGCAGAAGCTCCTGGATCGATTCGAGACGGTGGCGCTCGATAGTTTCCCGGTCCCAACGCATCGCATCCATCAGCTCGGCAAGAACGCGATCGTGCTCCGGGCCGTAGCGGCGTCGGCGCAAGCGAGCTCCCTGGACCGTCACCATCAGGTTCTGCAGAGGGATCGGCAGTCTCTCGTAGAGCCGGAACAGCTTGTCACTGGCACCCATGAGGCTCTCCGATCATCCCATGGGCCCGAGGGACGCATCATGGGCCGACGTGGCGCGGGCCTCGACCACGAGACGTTCCCGTTCGACAATCGCCAACCAGACCCAGAAGAAAGCGAACACCTTCTGTGCGTCGAAGCGCGAGCCACTCGCCATGCACACGATCATTCCCAGGACGCCGGCGGCCACGCCTACCGCCATCCAGCGCAGGAAGGGATCCTCCACGACCTGCGAGGCCCGAAACGCTCCCCAGAACATGGCACAGAAGAGGCCCGCGAGGACCAGCAATCCGACAGCGCCCTCCTCCGTGCCAATAAGGCAGTAGGAGGAATGGGCTCCTTTCTTCCTGCCGAGCGTGCCGTACTTCTCGAAAACCCTGGAGAAGGACAGGTAGCCCCAGCCGAAAACCGGTCGGGGCGCCATCATCCCCGGCAGGGACTTGTACTGTTCGATCCGCATCTGGGTCGACCCATCAGCAACTTGCCCCGGGTCGACATCTTCGAGGGCTTCGACGTCCGTGGTTCCTCCGATCCGGTCCCAGACCTGCTGCGGCACCCAGAACTGCATGGTCGCACCAAGAACGACCAAGATGATGAGCAGCTTCCGGCTGCGGTACAGGGCCATGAACACCAATCCGAGCAACAGACCGATCCACGCACCTCGCGATAGCGTCAGGAGCAGCGCGAACGCCGCCGCTCCCGTACAGATCAAGAAGAAGAATCGCGCCGCCTTCGATTCGACCACATGGAAGCAAAGCATCATGAAGACGGGCAGGTAGAGATCAAGGGTGGCTCCCAGAAGGTTCGGCTGCAGCGCCATCAGGGCCTGGGCCCGGCGACGCTCGAGGGTCCCCGTCACAAGTGCGAACCAGGAATGATCGATCGCCTGGAGGCAGTTGAGCAGGATTGAAAGCGACGCGGCACCGACCAGGAGCAGCTGATCCCGCCGATTGCGCAACGTATGGAAGGCCACGGGAAAGAAGAGCATGCAGGTCATGTGGTTCTTCGAAGCCGCGAGAAGGTCAAAGAGCGAGACCTTCCAGACCATCCACGAATGAAAGCAGGACAGGACGATCATCATGGCGTAGATGCCCAGCATCACACCGATCTTGGAATTCAGCTTGTCCCGTCCATAGATCTGGGTTGCCCGTCTCCAGACAAAGAGCAGGGCAAACGCCAGGATCAGCTCCGCGTTGACACCGCGGATGGGAATCAGGGTGTGGGGCACGAGATCGAGGGCCGGCACACCAAACGTCAAGAGGGCCAGCCCCATCGCAGGATGACGGATGGTCTGCAGGACGAAAATCACGGCGAACGCGATGATGATGCCGAACTTGACCGCCGGAAAAGGAAAAGCGACAGCCACGCTGACGAAGCCAACCAGAAGCACCAACAGGTTGATCTCACGGATGCCAGCGGGCCCGTGGCTGGGCTCATCGACGGGTTCCGGCGCGAGCTGAAGCGCTGATCCGGAGGCGCCGGCAGTCTTGGTCGGTGCGATCAACGTTCCTCCGCTCGGACGATAATTACATCCCTATTGTTATGCCAAAAACCCCTTGGCAGCCACCCCGTTGGCCATGACGCGAGAATCCCCTGATCGCTCATGCAAGCCACACGTCAGTCGATCGACCCCGAAGATGGGCCAGGAATCCGGAAACGTGACGATACAATCAAGAGAGCCCCTCACCCGCAACGGGAACTCAGCCCCGAAGGAACGGCTCCCCGCCCGCGACGGGAACTCCTGACCGATCTTGAGACGTGTCTCGAAGTGGCAAACGGCTCCCCGCCCGCGACGGGACCTCCCCTCCGACGGAACGGCTCCTCTACCAGGATGGAGACTCCTCACCGAGGGGACGGTTCCGCCAGTCATGCCGCTCACGAAGATCGTGTATTCTCTCCCGCCGGGAGAGACCATGAGAATTCGTGCGCTTCATGTGTTGGTATGCGTTCTGACCCTCTTTGCCATCCTCGCCGCCTGCGAGCCTCCTCACCCGACCCTGCCCGACGACCCGGTATTCCTGTTCACAAGACATGTGATGGAACCTATCTACCAGGAAGACCTGCCCTTCCCCGAGGAGATCGGCCGCGAGGTCGCGATGGCTGCTACGCCGGGAGAGTACGAGAGCGCGAGCCTCGGAGTTCACTCACGCGTAAGACTCGGCAGCGCGAGGCTGCAGATCTCGGAGCTCCGGGGGCCAGGCTCCGCCGTGATCCCCGCATCTTCCTTCGATATCAAAATCACCCGCTATATCGAGCCCTACGAGCGCTGGGTTCGCATCGAGACGCATCCGCATCCCCCCGGGTTCCTCGACCCGAAACCCGCCGCAGATCTACTCCCCGGTACGAGCCAGCAGTACTGGCTCACGGTGCATGTGCCGGACGACGCCGCGGAGGGACGCTACGAAGGCGTGATCACGCTGGTAGCCGAGGGGGCCGAAGCACTCGAACTTCCACTTAGCCTGCGTGTGTATCCCTTCGCTCTCGACGAGGCCGGCCCGAGCTTCTTCCTGGCAGGAGACAGCCTGCCGCTCGTAGAGGAGAGCTTCATCCAGTCTAGAGCCCACGGGATGAATACGATCTGCATCAAACATGGCTGGGCCAAGCAAATCGTCCCACGCTATCGAGACGACGCCTTCTCCTATCGCAAGGACGACTTCGAGCGCCTGCGCGCCGTGGTTTCGCTGGCTCAGAGACACGGCCTGGCAACGGATCGTCCGATCGGCCTCGGTTTCTACTCCCAGCTCACGCGATCCGTTCCCGCCGCGCTTTACCAAGCCGAGATCCCGGGACCTGACGGCGAGAAAGTTCGCAGCCTCGACTACGTGACAGGCTACGAACTACTCCACCGAAAGGAGGCTGCCGTTACGGAGATCGAACACCAGAAGGGCGCCTACTACCCACGAATAGACCCCTATGCCCCTCCTGACACGAAATACGGCACCCTCGTCTTCCGCGGCTGGGTCGAGGCGTTCCGCGCCTTCGAGGCCTACGCACGTGAGCAGGACTGGCCGCCAACCTGGTATTGGCTGATCGACGAACCGCATCACTCCCGCGGCTCGATGCGTCTCGCCGTGCAGATGCTGGAGGCCGCGAACAAGGCCGGAGTCGACTCGCTTGTGACCTGCAACGAGCCCACCGTCTCGGAGCCCGATCCGGACGAGCTCTGGTTCCCAGCCCTGGCGAACGAGAAGGCCCTGCTCCTCGAGCCCTGGCTCAACATCCGCTGCTATCACAACCGCTACCTCGGGCCGGAAACCCGAGAGCGTGCGCGTGCGGCAGGAGACCTCTACGGCACCTACATCAACGTCTACGGCAACCAGCCACTCAGCAGCCGCCACCTCTCGGGCTATCTCGCATGGAAGCTGGACTTCGATACGGTGATGATCTGGAACTTCAAGAACGTCAGCTCGGAGTTCGGCGACTCCCGCGCCTATCTCAGGGACTGGGAAGGTGTCCGGGAAGGCATCGACGACCTGCGCTATCTCGAACGCCTCGAACGCGCGCTGGCCGACGGCCTGGGTGATGATGCGACCCGCACCCAGGCGAAAGCCCTGCTCGAAGAGATCGCGGCCACCGTCGAACCGAACGTCCGCTCCGTCGGCTACGTCGACGGCGTCTCCGGCAAGTGGATCCCCGGAAGAAACGCATGGCCGCCGGAGGAGTACGACACGATCCGCTCGAAGGTAGCTGCGATGATTAGCGCGCTGCTCGGCGAACCCTAGCCCACCGACCTCGCCC
>JANTFM010000063.1 GCA_024763475.1 Acidobacteriota bacterium
GTAGCAGATACTCGTCAAATGCCGTCAGCAGATCGTGCCGTGGCGCAAAGCCCCAATCCGTGCGCGCGGCGCTGTCGTCTACGTCTGCCGGCCAGGAGTCGATGATCGCCTGGCGCTTCCCGTCGACGCTCCACGAGACCTCCGCCCGGGGGAAACGGGAGGCGATCAGATCGCGCACCTCCTCCGCTGACGGGTTGAAGGCCGTGATGTTGTAGGTCGTACGAGTCAGCAGATGCTGTTCCGCATCCATCAACCCGAAGATCGCATCGACGGCGTCGGGCATCGTCATGAAGGGGATTCGCGCGTCGGCACGAACGAAGCAGGCATAGGCCTTCTGCTGGGCTGCCGAGTGGATCATCTCTGGCACAAAGTCACTCGTCCCACCGGACGGTACCGTGAACGCCGAGATCAGGCCCGGAAAGCGGATGCCGCGAAAGTCGACGCGGCAGCAGGTGTCGGCATCGAGCTGCTTGTAGTAGTGCGTGTAGTAGCGGCCGAGTTGCTCACAGTAGAGCTTGTTGCAGCCGTACATCGTGATCGGTCGATTCGCGTCGTCCTCGCACACCCTGCCAGCCGCTTCTTTCTGCGCCAGGGTCTTGAAGCCGAAGGCAGCGATGGAGCTCGGATAGAAGAAGCGGACAGAGCGTCCATGGCTTCGCCCCTGCGCCTGTGCGAACTCGAGGAGGCTGAGTGTCCCGTCCACGTTGACCTGGTGTGCTGTCAGCGGAGTGAACTCGCTGCGCGTCGAGAGGAGTGCGGCGAGATGGTAGATCGTATCGACTTCGAACTCGGCCAGGATCGCGTCGAGCACGTCCTGATCGAGGATGGATCCCGTGTAGGCGCGGCTGACCCGCTTGGAGATCTCGCCTTCGAGGGGCTTGAGATCAAGGGTGATGATCTCCGCGATTCCAGCATCCGAAAGGCGAGTGATCAGGGTGTGACCGATCTCTCCGGCGGCTCCTGTGATCATGATGACGGGCTGGCGCATCTGGCAAAGCTCCTGGCGAGGAAGAGGCGGGAGAGGAAGGGTCCGTGACGGAAGGAGAGCTGTCAAGGCGGGGAAGGGGTCCGTGACGAGGAGGCGAGCTGCCAAGGAGGAGGGAAGGGGCTCGTGACGAGGAGGCGAGCTGCCAAGGAGGAGGGAAGCGTCCGTGACGAGGAGGCGAACTTCCAAGGAGGAGGAAAGGGTCCGTGACGGAAGAAAGCTGTCAAGGCGGAGAGGAAGGGTCCGTGACGCAAAGGGGAGCCGTCAAGGCGGGGGGAAGGGTTCGTGACGGGAGGAGAACTGCCAGCGCGGAGGGGAAGGGCTCGGGCGGGAGGAGAGCTGCCAAGGCGGGCGAACCAGTGGCGGGCTGCTATACTCTGCGCCATGGGCAGCTCGCTGCATTGCCCTCCTTCTAAGGTTATTAGAACACTAGTGTTTAGGCGGCGCACGGCGTGTGCCTCACGACCCGGGAGAACGCAAGATCATGAAGAAGCACAAGGACATGGGCCTCGAGACCAAGACGATTCATGCGGGACAGGCACCGGACCCGACCTTCGGGGCTGTGGCGCCACCGATCTACCAGAGCTCGACCTTTGCGTTCACCAGCCCGGAGGAGGGACGCCGTCGTTTTGCGGGCGAGGAAGATGGCTACATGTACTCCCGCATCGGAAACCCGACGACGAGGATGTTCGAGGACAACGTGGCCTCGCTCGAAGGAGGTTTCGCAGGTGTGGCCGTCTCGAGCGGCATGGCGGCCGTCTCCACGATTTTCCTCGGCCTGCTCCAGTCTGGGGACCACGTCGTGATGACCGATACGGTCTACGGGCCGAGCCGGATCCTGCTCGAGAGTGAGCTCTCCCGCTTCGGTGTCACGTCGACCTTCGTCAACTCGACCGACATCACGACGGTCGAGGCCGCGATGCAGCCGAAGACACGCATCGTCTTCGTGGAGACGCCGACGAATCCCACGCTTCGCGTGACCGACCTCGCCGCATGCGCGAAGATCGCCCACGCCCACGGCGCGCTGCTCGCCGTCGACAACACCTTCGCCTCGCCGATCCTCCAGCGTCCGCTCGAGCATGGCGCCGACATCGTGATGCACTCGGTCACCAAGTACATCAACGGCCATGCGGATGTGGTTGGTGGCGTCGTCGTCTCCAAGGAAAAGGAAATCCACGCGAAGGTCCTCAAGGCGCGCATCCTTTTCGGTGCCTCGATGGATCCGCACCAGTCGTGGCTGGTTCTGCGCGGCATCAAGACCCTCCCGATGCGCGTGCGCCAGGCGGAGAAGAATGCCGCCAGGCTGGCGACGATGCTCGAGGCTCATCCGGCGATCGCCAAGGTCGTCTATCCGGGACTCGCCAGCCACCCCCAGCGCGAGCTGGCCGCGCGCCAGATGGACGGTTTCGGCAGCATGATTTCCTTCGAGCCGACGGGCGGCTTCGAAGCTGCAAAGGCGCTGATGACGCGGGTTCACATCCCGGTCCTCGCCGTGTCCCTCGGTGGCGTCGAGACGCTGATCGAGCATCCTGCTTCGATGACCCACGCGGGCCTGCCGAACGAGGAACTCGAGCGGATCGGCATCACTGCCTCCCTCTGCCGCCTGGCCGTTGGCTGCGAGACCATCGAGGACCTCGAAGCAGACCTCAAGCAGGCCCTGGACTCCCTCCTGGCCTGAGCGCTCTGGGGGCGGAACGCTACGACGGCGCCAACGCCGCCCCCTGTTCTGCGCCACTTGAGGGGCTCCGCTCGGAGTCTCCACGCCGTCTGTGTGCGTTGAAGGACCTCGAAGCAGACCTCGAACAGGCAGGCCCTTGACATCCGCCCGCCCCGCGCAGGTGACGGTGTAGCATGGTCCGACTCTTGGGAGGTGGTACATGAACGTCCGTCGCATTATCTCGACATGGGTGGTACTGCTTGCGTTTCTGGTTGCTGGATCACTGCTGGCCCAGGAAGCAGCCACGCCGCCGGCTGTTGGCGCCGACGCGGGCGCGCTCATCGCGAGGATCGGAGTCCTCCTCACGGATGTCGATCGACTCGAGTCGCAACTTGAAGTCGCGCAGGGCGAGTTTCGCCTGATTCGTCAGCGGCGGATCGTCGACAAGAAGGTCGAGGCACTCGAGAAGATCAACGCGCTGGCTGAGGTCGTGGCATCGAGGGAGAAGGAGGGCGGCGAGGCCTCGACAGAGCGCGAGCAAGCGACCGGGTTCCTGCTGCGAGCCACGCCCCTGATCCAGCAGCATGTGCAGCGAGTGGAGAAGGCCTTGGAGTCGGTCGCGAAAGACCCGACGGCCCTCAGTGGCAGCGAGCGATCAGATCTCGAGCGGCTGGTTCAGCTCGAGAGCGAGCGGGTGAACTCGACCTACAGGGCCCTCTTGGCCAACGTCGAGCACCTCGAGCTGCTGGGTCTGCCCTCGGAGGCTGCGCGGGCCTTCCTCGAACGGAAGCTGGTCGACCGGGCGGAGGACCTCGTGGCCAGGATCGAGGTGGCCCAGGACGATGCGCAGGCCTTGAAGGCCCGGCTCAAGGCCGAAGCGGGGGACAGCGAGGTCAAGGCGCGGGTCGTCGCTGCCAATCGGCGCTTGCAGGACAGTACCGACATGCTCAGCGCGACCATCGCCTTGTTGCGGGACGCCGGAGTCGAGGCCTCGGCATACCAGGCGGTGCTGGTGGAGCACACGGGTAAGATCGGCACGGACCTCCTCGATTCCAGGGTCGCGGTGAGACTGGTCGATCAATGGACAGAGAGTGTGCGGGCCTGGGTGTCGAAGAGCGGGCCGGGGTGGCTCGTGCGGCTCTTCTTCTTCCTGCTGATTCTGGCGCTCGCCCGGTTGCTGGCAGGTCTCGTGCGAAGGCTGGTTTCGCGGGCGGTGGCTGCTTCGAAGTTCGGTCTCTCGCAGCTCCTTCAGCGAATGATCATCAACACGGCCACCCAGACGGTCTGGGTGATCGGCTTTCTCATCGCTCTCGCACAGTTCGGGATCTCTCTTGCCCCGCTGCTCGCCGGCCTCGGCATCGCAGGCTTCATTGTCGGGTTCGCGCTTCAGGACACCCTGTCGAACTTTGCTTCCGGGATGATGATCCTGCTTTACCGGCCCTACGATGTGGGAGACGCGATCGAGGCCGGGGGTGTGTTCGGAAAAGTGAACAAGATGAACCTGGTCTCGACGACGATTCTGACCGTGGACAACCAGACTCTCGTCATACCCAACAGCAAGATCTGGGGTGACGTCATCAAGAATGTAACGGCCCAGACACAACGCCGGGTGGACATGCTCTTCGGCATCTCCTACCAGGACGACATCCCCCAGGCTGAGAAGCTCTTCGAGGCGATTCTCGCGGCGCACCCGAAGGTCCTCGCGGATCCCGAACCAGTCGTTCGCTTGCACAACCTGGGGGATTCTTCCGTGGACTTCATTGTCAGGCCCTGGGTCGAGACGGACGATTACTGGGAGGTGTTCTGGGATGTGACCCGGACCGTGAAGATGCGTTGCGACGAAGAGGGGATCTCGATCCCGTATCCGCAGCAAGACCTGCATCTCTACACCGCGTCCCCCGAGGTGCTGGATCCGCAGCCCGGCAAGGATCGGACCCCGTAGGCGTCGTCCTCGGCCACAGCTGCCTGGCTCGAGAATTCCGCTGACAGCTTCTCGCGAGGAAGCGTGGTGGGTGTTCGCTCCCTGCGTCGCGCGTAAGTCCGTTCGCGTCGAAGCAGGACTCCTGCAGGCCCCAGGTCAGGGAACCAGAACGGCAGCTCCATCCAGGCGTCCCTCACGGAGGCAGGCGAGAGCTTCGTTGGCCTGCTCGAGAGGGAAGGCCCTGGTGCGGGTCTTGACGCCCGCTCGGGCGGCAAGCTCGAGGAACTCGTTGCCGTCGCGGCGGGTCAGGTTGGCGACGCTGCGGATCGTGCGTTCGCCCCAGAGCCGTTCGTAGGGGAAGGCCGGGATCTCGCTCATGTGGATCCCGCCGCAGACGACGGTGCCCCCGGGACGCACGGCGCGCAGGGCCTGGGGGACGAGGGGTCCGACCGGTGCGAAGATGAGTGCGGCGTCGAGTTCCGTGTCCGGAAGCTCTTCGGAACTCGCGGCCCAGCAGGCGCCGAGGGAGCGGGCGAAGTCCTGGGCGCGGCCGTCTCCCGGCCGCGTGAACGCATAGAACTCGCGTCCTTGGTATTGCGCGACCTGGGCGATGATGTGGGCGGCGGCTCCGAAGCCGTAGATCCCGAGCTTCTTTGCGTCTCCCGCCATCACGAGCGAGCGGTAGCCGATCAGCCCTGCGCAGAGCAGGGGAGCAGCCTCCACGTCGCTGAGTCCCTCCGGCATGGGAAAGCAATAGTGCGCCTCGGCGACCGCGAATTCCGCAAAACCGCCGTTCCGCGTGTAGCCGGTAAAGACAGCGTTCTCGCAGAGATTCTCGCGCTCCGCAAGGCAATGAAAACAGCTCCCGCAGGTTCCGCCGAGCCAGGGGATGCCAACTCGCTGACCGATGGCGAGCCCTTCGACGCCTGCGCCGAGTTCTTCGATTCGTCCGACGATCTCGTGCCCGGGCACGAGGGGCAGTTGAGGCTGGTCCAGATCACCGTCGATGATGTGAAGATCCGTGCGGCAGACGGCACACGCGGCGACGCGCACGAGCACTTCGCCGGGACCGGGCTCAGCGCAGTCCGTTTCGGTCAGGAGGAGGGGTTGACCGGGTGCCTCGAAGACCATGGCTTTCATGGGTCTACTCTATACCCCCGGCATGCTTTCTCGCCCGGCGATTGAGCCAATCGTCGGGTCGTGGTCGCTCCATGGCACAGTTTCTCGCCGGGGGCTTGAGCCAAAGCGCGAGTAACTGGCGCGAGGATCGAGTTTGGCGCAGATCCCGCTCTCCGCTATCCTCAGCCGGATTCCAAGCACTCGGAGGCAGTGGCAGATGGGGCGACGGTGGCCTGATGGCGAGCAACTCGAGGTGGCGCTGGACCGGCTGCTGACGAAAGTGGACAAGCCCACGCGCTATCTCGGCGGCGAGTGGAACGCCATCGTCAAGGACAGGAACGAGGTCGATGTCCGGATGGTTCTCGCCTTCCCGGATGTCTATGAGATCGGCATGTCTCATCTCGGTTTCCGCATCCTCTATGCACTCCTGGGCCGGATCGAGACGGTCGCGGCCGAGCGGGTCTTCATGCCCTGGATCGACATGGTGGCGGCGTTGCGGGAGCAGGGTCTGCCCTTGACCACTCTCGAATCGAGGACCCCGCTGGCGGATTTCGACCTCGTCGGTTTCTCGATGCAATACGAGCTGACGATGACCAACGTGCTCGCGATGCTCGACCTGGGCGGCATTCCCCTCGAGGCTGCGGAGCGGGGCGAGGGGGCTCCCCTCGTGCTCGGCGGTGGCCCCGTCCTCGTCAACCCGGAGCCCTTCGCGGACTTCTTCGACCTGATCCTGGTTGGTGAGGCCGAGGAGGCTCTGCCCGAGTTCCTCGAGTGCTACCGGCAGCTGCGTGCCGGGGGGGCGACGCGGCTCGAACTCATCCGCGGACTCGCCCGGCTCGAGGGCTGGTATGCGCCGTCGCTCTACGATCTCGAAGCGGAAGAGCAGCTGGGTATGCTCATTCCCACGCCGCGGGAGGGAGAGGAGCTTCCCGACCGTGTTCGCCGTCGCGTCCTCTATGACCTCGATCGCTTCCCCTTTCCCGCCGAGATCGTCGTGCCGCATTCCGACATCGTGCATGATCGGGTGGCCTGGGAGATTCAGCGCGGCTGCCCCGTTGGGTGCCGATTCTGCCAGGCGGGTTTCATCTATCGTCCCACCAGGGAGCGAGACCCCGCTGCGGTGATCGAGGGTGTCCGCCAGTCGATCGACGCGACGGGTTACGACGAGTTCTCGCTGACCTCACTCAACACGGGCCAGTACGGGGCGATCGAGGGCTTGCTCGGGTGCCTGATGGATGAGATGGAGCCACGGCAGGTCGCGGTCGGCCTGAGTTCGCTCCACGCCTCCACGATGAGTGAAGAACTTGTCGCGCAGGTCAAGCGCGTGCGCAAGGGCGGCTTTACGATCGCGCCCGAGGCGGGATCTCAGCGACTGCGCAACATCATCAACAAGAACCTCAGCGAGGAGCAGATTCTCACGGCGACTCGCCGCGCCTTCGAAGGCGGGTGGATCTCGATCAAGCTCTACTTCATGATCGGGCTCCCGATGGAGACGGACGAAGACGTGAAGGCCCAGGTCGAGCTGGCCGCGAAGATCCTGCGGCAGGGCCGCGAGATCGGCGGGCGCCGGGTCAAGCTCACGCTCTCGGCTTCGACCTTCGTGCCGAAGGTCTTTACACCCTTCCAGTGGTTCGGTATGCACGCGGAAGACGACTTCCTGGCCAAGCAACGGGAGATCCGCCGCGCGGTCCCGCGAGGCATTAGCTTCCGCGGTCACGGGCACGGCTCTTCCTGGCTCGAAGGAGCGCTGTCCCGCGCCGATCGCAGGGTGGGTGCCGTGATTCTCGAAGCCTATCGCCGGGGCGCGCTCCTCGATGGCTGGAGCGAGCACTTCCGCCTCGATCTCTGGCGTGAGAGCTTCGAGCACTGCGGCATTGATGGTGACGATCTCGCCACCAGAAGCATCCCGCGAGACGCCAGGCTGCCCTGGGAGGTCATCGATCCGCTGGTGACGAAGCGCTGGCTCCGCAAGGAGTACGACCGGGCGCTCGAGGCGGCGACCGTCATTCCCTGCGGGCCGACGAGCTGCACCGCCTGCGCCCCCTTCGCCAAGGAGTGCATCAAGGGTGTGGTCGCGAAGAACCACTGGACGAGCGGTGACCTGCTGCCCACGGTGCCGATGGCGTCCATCCCGAGCGCCGAGGCGTTGCCCGAGGAAGGAGCGCTCGCCGAGGAAGAGATACTCGAGTCCGTGCCGCCGCGCCCGGTCTACCGCTACCGCGCAGCCTTCGAGAAACGCGGCCGCGCACGTTTTCTCGGTCACCTTGACCTGGTGCGTTCGCTCCTGCAGGGATTCCGGCGGGCGGGCCTGCAGGTGGGCTACACCGCGGGGTTCAAGCCACGGCCCAAGGTCTCCTTTTCACCGGCCCTTGGTCTTGGCATCTCTTCGCGCGCTGAGTACGTCGACTTCGAGACGCAGATCCCGCTCGTGGCGGCGGAGTTCCTTGAGCATGTCAACGAGAAGCTCTCTTCCGGCCTGCGCTTCCTGGCCTTGGTGAGCCTTCCTCCGCACCCGCCGGCGCTGCAGGAGTCGATTCGCCAGGCGGACTACGAGGCAGAGCTGAGCGGAGTTGCACAGACGCAGCTTCAGGCGGCGGTGGACGCGTTCGAGGCGCAAGACGAGGTTGTGGTCGTTCGCGTGAAGAAGGGAAAGGAAAAACGCCTCGACATCCGTCCGCTGGTGGGCGGGTTGCGCGCGCTTTCCGACAATCGCCTTGCGTTCTCGATCGCCATGTCCTCGAGCGGCTCTGCGAAGCCCCTCGAGGTGCTGCGCGCGCTGGTGGGCGAGGAGACGGCGGCCGATGCGGCGTTGGAACGGGTGGAGTTGCTGGCCGAGGTCGATGGACGGCTGGTCTCCCCACTTCTTTCCGGTCGCGTGCGCCACCGGGCTTGAGCCGTGATCCCGGATCAAGACACAGAACGCCGCGTCGTGGTGACCCGTGACCTCGGCGAACTGTGGCTCGCGCTGATCGAGGGCCACCAGGTGGTGGAAGTGCTCGTGCGTGGTGATGAACAGCAGCGATGGCTCGGATCGATCTTCAAGGGCCGGGTTGCCCGTCTCGTGCCCGGAGTGGAGGCCGCGTTCGTATCCGTCGGTCTTGGACGGGATCTCTTCACGGTGTGTGGCGATGGCGGGGATGTTTCGCACGTCAACTTCGAGCCGGGGGCCGAGGTCATCGTACAAGTCGTACGTGAGGCGGGCGGAGGCAAGGGACACCGGGCCTCGCCCTTCCTGACGCTGCCGGGCTGGGCCCTGGTTCTTGCGCCCCACGGCGCGCATCGCGGGATCAGTCGTAAGATCCTGGACGTCCAGGAACGTGATCGCCTGCGCCTGTTGCTCGATGATCTTGCACCCGAGGGCCACGGATTGATCGCGCGCACGGCGGCGGCGGGTTGTTCCTTCGAGCAGCTCTGCGAGGAGCGCGATCACCTCCTGCGCCGCTGGGAACGGATTGATGCGAAAGCGAAGGAGGCGGGTGCTCCGGCTCTGCTCTATCGCGAGGATAACGCCGCCTTACCCTTCGTGAGAGATCAGCTCTGCCGTGGCTTGGACGAGGTTGTCGTCGATTCCGGCAGTCTGCTCGAAGGAATGGAAGACACGGTGCGGGACGAGTTCTGCGGCGTGAAGCTTCACATCACACGCCATTCGGGGCCGCTTCCCGCGGTGGAGGCTTATGGTCTGGATCGGGCTTTCGAAGAAGCCAGCTCGAGGTCTTGCCGTTTGCCGGGTGGTGGACAGATCGTCATCCAGTCCACGGAGGCACTCGTTGCGATCGATGTCAACTCGGGCCGCGATGTTGACGGGGCCGACATCGCGGAGACGGCCCTGAGGACCAACCTCGAGGCGGCCGTGGAGGTGGCTCGGCAGGTCCGCCTGCGGGATCTTTCCGGACTGATCGTCATCGACTTCATCGACATGCGAAGTCACGCGGCGCGCTCGCAGGTCGATGGTGCGCTTTTCAAGGCCCTCGAGGGAGATCGCAGCAAGAAGCGCATCCTTCCCTTGAGCGAATTCTGCCTCGCACAGATTTCCCGCCAGCGGAAGAGCCCGTCGTTCTACCGCGTGGCCGGCTCTGGCTGCGC
The DNA here is from genome assembly GCA_024763475.1 of Acidobacteriota bacterium. Lineage (GTDB taxonomy): Bacteria > Acidobacteriota > Polarisedimenticolia > J045 > J045 > JANTFM01. Next base: position 9,766 of record JANTFM010000063.1, read on the forward strand.
ACAATGTGGCGCTCGTCAGGGTCCTCCCGAGTGGAGTGCTCGTAGCTTGCTGCGGCGCCTGCGCTTTCTCTCGCGCCCCTTGCCCGAGGGACGCTTCCGGGTCTCCGCGCCCCCGGCGGTGCTCGAGGCGGCGAGGTCCATCGCGGAACTCTACGGTGCCGAGTCGGGGCTCCCGCCCTTCGGGCATCTCGATTGGTGTGCGGGGGAGAATGCTGTCGCGCGCTGCTGATCAGTCGTTGCGCCCGCTGTCGGGGCCGTCGCTCTCGAGCCGATTCAGCCGCTCGAGAATATCGCCGAGCGCGAGAGGAATCGGGTCCGAGATCCGCTCGTGGTGCAGCGTGATCGTCTCGGCCTTTTCCGGATCCCGTCGCCGGACCTCCCGTGCGGGTATCCCGACCACGGTCGCACCGGCGGGAACATCCCGGACGACGACGGAGTTCGCGCCGACCCGGGCACCGTGCGCGATCGTGATCGGTCCGAGGATCTTCGCGCCCGCTCCGATGACGACGTGGGGCTCGAGGGTCGGGTGCCGCTTTTCCTTCTGGAGGCTGATCCCTCCGAGGGTCACACCCTGGTAGAGCACGCAGTTCTCACCGATCTCGGCGGTTTCACCGATGACGATGCCCGCGCCATGATCGATGAACACGCGCCGGCCCAGCGTCGCGCCGGGGTGAATCTCGATCTGCGTGAGGAGACGCACGTTGTGCGAGAGGATGCGGGCGAGCACTTCGAGTCCGCGTCGCCAGAGCGCATTCGAAAGGCGGTGGCCCCAGAGGGCATGAAGTCCCGGGTAGCAGAGGACGACCTCAAGGGTGCTACGAGCCGCGGGGTCCCGTTCGAATACGACGTTGATGTCCTCCCGCATCCGGCTGATTGCACTCACGGTCGCCTCGCTTCCTGCCCCGGGTCCGAACTCCGTGTCCTTACGGTATGAGGGCGGCAAGCGGTGGTCAAGGCTCGAGTGCCCCGACACGGAAGTCCCGACACGGAAGTCCGTCACCTATTTCGCCGGCCCTCGACATCCCTGGCGTCGTTGGGCCTCCTCCGCATACTCCCGGTATACCGTCGTCGGCCCGCCTTGCCAGGACCGTCGAGGACTCGCCGAAATACGCAACCGACTTCCGTGCCGGGACACTAGAATATGGCGATGGCGACAGCAGATCATGAACGGGACAAGGTCGACGCACCGCAAGGGGAACGTCGCGTACGCTGGCCGCGCTTCTATCTCGTCGGGGCGAAACGTGCGACGGCGGACCTCGAAGTCGTGATCGCCCTGTCGGGGATTGTCGCGTTGCTGGCGTTGTGGCTCTTGCCCGTGGACTGGCTCGCGTCCCGGCTCGGGGAGTGCCGCTTCAAGAGCGTATTCGGGATCCCCTGCGCCAGTTGTGGCGTGACACGGGGTGTCGTCGCGCTCTCGCGGGGGAAGTTCAGGGAAGCTCTGGCCCTGAATCCCCTGCTGATCAGTCTGATCCTCGCCGGAGTCGCCTACACGCCGTGGGCTCTCATCGCTTGGGTCGGGCGCCTCCCGCGCCTGCGGCTGAGCATGGGGAGTGGGTGGCCTCGCCATCTGTTGCTCGGCGTGCTCCTGTCCCTCGTCGTCCTGCTCCTTGGCCTCAACTGGGCCTACCTGATCGCGCGCGGAATCTGAGAATGCGGGGTGTGGAGGACGACTTTCCCGGAAGCAAGGCACAACCCAGCGCATCAATAGTCCCGTTCGGGGCGAAAGGACCAAGGATACGCTGGGATTCCCCGGATTGTCCTGACTCCATAGGGATGTAGCAGGACATATGCCAGCCGCCTTGTTCGGGGCAAAAAGTCCATAAGATACGTATTTTCAAGAGAATATGGTGGTGCGACGGCGGGTGCATGACGGTCGCCCCTAGCGCATGTCCTAACTATGGGACAGATGCCTTGCTGGGCGAAGACAGCCTGTCCCGATTATGGGACAGGCCTCTGACGGCCATTCCCCGAGCAGTTGCGAGCGAGGTCCCAACCCCAGAGCAGGCTCTGGGACGGGGGTTTATCGTCCGCCAGAAAGGCCGTGAGTCGGCGAGGCAGGGGTAAGCCGGGGCGCCATGCGCCGACCGGCTCTGCTTTCCGCCGCGTGCTGCTGTTGCCGGCGAGAAGCAGGTCGCCAAGATCCCCGGTGCCGGCTCCTTCGGGAAGCACGATCCCAATCGGCGCGGCGGCGGATCCCTCGTAGAGACAGGAGAGGACCTCGGAGAGCTGGCGGCGGGAGTCGGTCGTGGTGTCGAAGACGAGCAGGTGTTCGCTGGCGCAGAGGGCAATCGTGCGGGCCAACTGACCTTCCTTGCCCTCGAGCAGCACGAGCAGGTCCCGTGCCTCCTCCTCGAGAGCAGCCAGCCGCGTACGCTCTCTGGAATCCGACCAGGAGAGGGAGGGGAGCCCTTGAAGGCCGTCGATTTCGAACGCGAGGACCCTGGGGGACGGCCCTCCCGAATTCGGGGCTGCCAGCGCAGTCGCCAGGTGTGCCGCTGCTTGCGGGTCACCACAGGCCCAGATCGCGATCAGGCGGCTCCGCCCAGCGGGGGCCTGCATGGTCTGCGGAGAGCGGGCATCCCGGGGAGCACCGGAGAAGAGGAGCTTCGAGATCTCCTCCAGATCTCTGCGGTCGTGGGGATTGCGCGTCACGTGAGCCGGAGATTCCTTCCCGTACCCACCCGATACTCTGGGATGCTTTGCGGTACATCGACGAGTGAGTTGTGAGTCCCGTGCAGGTTGCGAATCCTTCGGGGGTTGCCCGGGTCAGGCATCCACCGTCCTTCGTAGACGAACTTGTACTCGTAGCGTCCCGGATCGACCGCGAGGAACTTGCGCCAGGATCCGCGCTCGCCCCGAATGACCTCGACGCCAGCGTCGGGAGTCCAGCCGTTGAACTCTCCGGCCAGCAGGATGTCCTCTGGTTTGAGATCAGGGTGAGTGAACGAAACACCTCCCGCCACGGTCATCAGGCCCGTGAATCGCGGCCGCTGGAGTGCGCGGGCATTCTCCCAACGAGAGGCACAGGCCTTGGCAGCCTGTTGGTAGTCGCCCCAGGCCCGCGCTCGTGGAGCGATCTCCCCGATGCCTTTGCCGGCGGCGGCGGCCCGGGCGAAGAGGATGCTCCTCCGAACCGTTTCCTGCACGACCATCCCGGAGTGTTTCTCCCTCAGTTGGGCGAGCGATGTCTTCGCGTGCCAGTCCCTCGGAGACACCATGACGGGTAGCAGCCGGGCTGCGACGAGATGGCCGGTGATCTCCTTGACCATTTCGATGGTGTCGAGGACACGCTCCGCGCCCTGTGCCGCGAAGGGTGCGGGCTCGACCGGGATCATCGCCTCCCGGGCGGCGACCAGGGCATTGATCGTCAACAGGCCGAGGTTCGGGGGGCAGTCGATGAAGACCAGATCCCAGCTGGGAACGACCTGGGCGAGATGCTCGGAAAGGCGTTCCTCGCGGCCCGGACTGCTCGCGAGCTTTGCCTCGAGAGCGGCAAGCCCCAAGTTCGCAGGCACGAGGTCTAGGCCGGGGCGCACGGAGATCATCGTCTGCTCGAGAGAGGGCCCAACGCCGGTCAGAGGCGTGTGCATCAGGACTTCGGACAACGTGGGCTTGTCTCCATCGATCTCCGCGCCGAGACCCAGGGTGGCGTGACCCTGGGGGTCGAGATCGATCAGCAGAACGCGATAGTTCCTTGAAGCAAGCGCAAGAGAAAAATGAATCGCAGAGGTTGTCTTGGCGCATCCGCCCTTCTGGTTCACGAACGCAATGATCACACCCACGGCAGATCCTCCTCACACTCGCAGACGCGGTTCGCGGAGCGAGATGGGGCAACAGCTCTCGGTCGAGAGTTCATCGAGACGAAAGACAAGCGGTCATCATCGATGGTGAGATGAAGAAGCATCGGCTGCCAGCCTATCGCGGCTTATCGCACAGAGTCAATGACTTCCGATTCCGCTTGCAGCTAAGGACGGGTCTCGCCGTACCTTCCGGCAGAGGAAACGACGACACGTGTCAAGGGACGCTTTCTCTTGCGCGTTTGCGGGACGCCGAATTTTCCGGGCCCCTGCCTGTTCTTTCCGAGCCCATTCCCACTGGTCTTCCTCAACACCCTCCCGTGCACGGGTTGGGATTCAATCTGCGCCGTTTCGCCGGCAAGTGGGGACTGATCCACCAGATGGGAGCGGACTGGGACGAGCGCGACCGGCCCCGCCCAACCAGACCGAGGCGCTGAGCGTCAGCCGCGTGGGTGGCGACCTCGTCGTGCGTTGGGCCCTGCGCGAGCAGAACAACAAGCCGACGGTGATCACCTTCCGTCGCGCGAGCGACGGGGTGAGCTACATCGTCAGTCCCGGCGCCTTAGCCCGGAATATGCATGAGCCCTTCGGCCGAAACAGCGTATCTGCACACTGGCCGGGCCCTTTCGGGCCCTCGCACCCGTACTCGGCTCAAAC
>JANTFM010000064.1 GCA_024763475.1 Acidobacteriota bacterium
GCCCCCTGAACGAAGTGAGGCTCGTGAATCGCGGGGATCGTGTCCGGGGGGAGCACGGTGTAGATCTCGGCGCCGTCGACCACAGCAAAGACCTTGGGCTCGGGTCGCTGCGCGAGCGCTGGGGCGAGCAGCAGGAACAACACCATCGCCAGCGCCAGCGAGCACGGCAACGCTCTTCGAATCGGAATCATCATGCTCTCCTATGGATTCCGCTTCGATGCCGCGAAGCCCCGCAGGTTTCACGCCCTGGACTCCGGGAGACCTATGCGTTCACGAAACGTCCGCGGCGGACGGATGCCACGAGACCGAAGGCGAAGAAGGTCGCCACGATGGCCGAGCCACCCGACGACACGATGGGTAACGGAACACCGATCGTCGGCAAGACCCCCGTCACCATGCCCAGGTTGATCAGGATCTGCCCGGTCCACAGGCTGGCCACACCTGCGGCGAGATACACGCCGAGGCGATCCTGGGCGATGGTCGCGGTCTGAATGGCCCGCAGCATCAGCGACAGGTAGAGGCCGAGCACGACCAGTACGCCGACAAGACCGTTTTCCTCCGCGATGACTGCCATGATGAAGTCCGTCTCCCGCGCGGGAAGGAAGTCGAGCCGCGACTGGCTGCCTCGGAACAGCCCCTTGCCCGCGACACCGCCACTACCCACGGCGATGCGCGACTGGATCACCTGGTATCCGCTACCCGAAGGATCGCGCCCCGGATCGAACACGGTCAGGATGCGCTCTTTCTGGTAGGGCTTGAGCACGACGAACCAACCGATCGGCGCTGCGAGCGCCGCGATCAGGGCGAGGCTGACGAGGACCCTCGGACGAATACCCGCCAGCCATGCCGTCGCGAGGAAGAGGGGCACGAAGGTGATCGCCGTTCCCATGTCGGGCTGCATCAGGATCAGCAGCATCGGTACACCAACCAAGGCACCCAGCTGCATGAGGCGCCCCAGGCTCAGGGTCCCCTTCTTCTGAGAAAGGACGGCCGCGACCACGAGCGCCACCACCGCCTTCATCGGCTCGGAGGGCTGCAACCTCAGCGGACCGATCTCGAGCCAGGAACGCGCCCCGCTGATCGGCCGCGCCACGAAGGGGAGCAGCGCCAGCAGGATCAGGCCCGCGGCGTAGAAGAGCACCGAGAGCTCGGCCCAGTCGTGGTAGTCCACCCGCTGAACAATCATATAGACGACGACACCCACGACGAGATAGATGAACTGCCGCCCGGAAGCCCCTCCCCAGAACGTCGAGTGCTCCGAATGGGTCGCGCTGGCGACCGCAAGCAGGCTGATCAACCCAAGCGCGAGCAGGTGAACCAGGGTGCTCCGATCGGAGCGTTCATTGAAGAGCCACATGACCGGCTCCGTTGGCGATTCGCACGACGTGGTCAGAGGGCAGCTCGTGCCTGCGCTCCAGGTAGCTCTTCATCACCTTGGCGACGATCGGCGCCGCAGACTCTCCACCATGTCCGCCATGCTCCACAACAACCGCCCAGGCAAGTTCGGGAGCCTCAGCCGGGCCATAACCGATGAAGATGGCGTGATCCCCCGGGTTCTCCGCAGCATCGAGCGAGACCACCTGTGCGGTTCCCGTCTTGCCCGCGAGCGTGTATCCGGGAACCCGTGCGCGGCGAGCGGTGCCGCCGGCGCCATGCACGACGGACACCATGGCCTTCGCGATCGGAGCCAGGACCTCGGGACGAATCCCCAGATCTTCGGGCGGCCGAATCCGGCTCTGACGATCGAGAATGTAGGGATGTACCCGATAGCCGCCGTTCGCGATCACCGCAGCCTCGACCGCCATCTGGATCGGCGTGATGTGCAGCGGCCCCTGGCCAATGGCCACCGAGATGGTCTCGCCGGGATACCAGGGCTCCCCATGGGTTCGCATCTTCCATTCGTTCGAGGGTACGAGACCGGCGAGTTCGCTGCCGAGACCGACTCCTGTCGTCGACCCGAGTCCGAAGCGGCGGGACCATTTCTCGATCGTCTCGATACCCATGCGCTGGCCCAAGGTGTAAAAGAAGATGTTGCAGGATCGCTCCAAGGCTTCCGCGAGTCCGATCTTCCCGTGTCCCCAGCGCCGGTGACAGTGCCTCTTCTGCCCATAGAATACGGCTGTTCCTCCACAGAAGATCTTCTCCCCCGGCTTGAGGAAGCCCTCCTGGAGCGCCGCCACGGCCATGATGACCTTGAAGGTCGATCCAGGGGAATAGGTGCCCGCGAGCGCCCGATTCTGCAGTGGGCGCAGCGGATCCTCGCTCAGCGCCTTCCATGTATCCGGTGACAGGCGGCCTGCGAAGAGGTTCGGGTCGTAGCTCGGACCGGAGTAGAGCGCTCGCAATGCGCCCGTGCGCGGATCCAGGAAGACAGCGGCTCCCGCCCGCCCGTCGAAGGCCTCGTGGAGCACCGCCTGCATGCGGGCATCGAGAGTCACGCGCAGCGTCTGCCCCTCGCGAGCCGGCTGGTCCCGGCGGACGACCCGGAGGGGCCGGCCACGGGCGTTCACCTCTTCGAGGACCCTCCCGTGAGCCCCTCGCAGCTGAGAGTCGAAACTCATCTCCACCCCGACGCGTCCCACCTGGTCACCGGGCAGGAGCTCATCGCGGGAGTGGATCTCCGCTTCCGAAGCCTCTGCGATGTAGCCGATCACGTGGGCCGCAGCCGCCCCGAAGGGGTAGTAGCGCTTCGCCTCGACATCGACGTCGATGGCGGGCAGCTCCGGGCGATGTGCCTCGATCCGGGATGCGGTGGCCAACGCCACGTCCGGCATCAGACGCAGCGGAACGAAGCGGGGCTGCTTTCGGCGTTTCTCGTATTGCTCCTCGAGGCTCGCCGCGTCCTCCTCGAGGAAATCCGCCAGGCGCGACACCTGCTCTCTTGGATCATCCGCCCGCTCGCGATCGATGAAGACGGAGAACGCGGGGCGATTCGTCACGAGAATCTCGCCCATCCAATCACGAATGATGCCGCGAACCGGCTGTTCGATGCGGCGATGAAGACGGTTCTCCTCCGCGAGGAGGCTGTACTCAGGTCCTTTCACGATCTGCAGATACCAAAAGATGCTGCCGTAGAGCAGGAAGCCTGCGATGAAGAGGATCCGCAGGACTAACAGACGGCTTCCCAACATGCGGGCCCGCTGATAGTCCCGGTAGGGCTTCAGCTTTCGATAGTCGATCTTCATCGGCTCGGACCCTCCAGGCGCTGAGCGAGGCGTCGAAGAGCGAGCCCGAGAATCGTGTTGGCGATGATCGCGAGGATCCAGATCACGGGACTCTGCATCTCCCCGACCGAACGATCGAAGGCGACGGCGAGTGCGTAGCGTAGACCTCGCTCTGCAACCGTGGAGACGGCGAGAACCGCAGCAACCGGGAACGGCCGCGCAAGATCCACCAGCCCTCCCACCTTCGAAATGACGAAGGACACGACGAGATGCGTGAAGGAGTACTGGCCGTACCAGCCTCCCGTCCAAAGGTCCTTCAGCCCTCCGCTGAGGAGGCCTGCGAGAAGCGTCTGCCCGGGCTTGTTCAACACGGCGACCAGAACCGCCACGACCAGCAGGGGGTCGAAGACCACCGTCAGCAGCGACGAGAGACCGCAGGCGATGCGAAGAAGCAGGGCCACGAGGAGCAGGATCGCGAGGGTGCGGCCCCTCATGGCGCCCCCTCCTCGTCCGTCTCGGCGGGCGGCTCCGCACCCAGGGCGGGAGCGTCAACGGGAGCACCGTGGGTGACCGGGACCGAGGGCGGCTCCCCACCGAAGGGGGGAATCAGGAGGAGTTCCTCGAGTTCGGCCGGCTCGAAAGCGACCTGAACCCAGATCGTCCAGGTCAGCGGAGAATCGGCCGCCAGCTCGCGGATGTGACCGATCAATAGTCCGGGGGGATAGACCAGATCGAGTCCGGAGGTCACCAACGTATCCCCCACCGCGACCGGTACGTCCCGCGGGACATACTCGAGCGGCAGCAGAGCGGCGGGGCCGTGGTTTCCCCCACGCAGCACGCCAGCGAAGCGGCCATCCACATGGCGCACGGCCGTTCCGCTGTCTGGGTCGATGACCAGCAGGACTTCGGCAGTGCTGCCCGCGGAGTCCACCACCCGCCCCACGACGGCCCCATGGCTCAGCGCAACCCAGCCAGGCTCCACGCCATGACGACGCCCTCGATTGACGAGGATCGCCTGGCGCGCGGGACCGCTGTCCAGGTAGGTAGCCACCCGGGCGAAGACACCTCTGGGGAATGCGGCGCTGGAGCGAAGGCCCAGCAGGGAGCGCAGGCGCCGGTTCTCCCGGTAGACCTCTCCGATCCTCGCCTGCTCGGCTTCCATGCGGGCAACCCGGCGAACGAGCCGCGAACGTTCCTTCTCGACACCGACAAAGTACAGGTACCCGTGGAACACCCTCGACACGGTGCGGGAAAGCCAGGACACGGATGTGACCACCGGAGAGGTCACAGCCCGTGCGGCATGTCCCAGCACGGTCCCCTCCGCACTCTGTTGCACCTGCGCGGCCATGAGCGCGAGAAGGCCCAATGCGAGCGCAAGGAACAGAGCGTTAACCTGCCTGCCGGTCATGGCAGGGCGGCCGAGGCCCCGCTGGGCCAAGGCGGGCGGTGTACGGACCGCCTAGTCAATACTGACTTTCCGCAGCAGATCGAAGTCCGTGAGCATCTTGCCGATTCCCAAAGCCACCGAAGCGAGGGGCTCCTCCGCAAGACTCACCGGCAGGCCGGTCTCCTCCCGCAAGCGTTTGTCGAGGTTGCGCAGAAGCGCCCCCCCCCCGGCGAGAATGATGCCTCGGTCACCGATATCAGCGGACAGTTCCGGCGGGATCTGCTCGAGCGCGACCCGCGTCGCATCGACGATGACGGACGCCGTGTCGCCGAGCGCCTCCCGAATCTCCTCGTCGGAAACCTTGAGAGTCTTGGGAATGCCCTCGATCAGGTCCCTGCCGCGGATCTCGATGCTGATCTCCTCATCGAGGGGAAATGCCGAGCCGATCTTGATCTTGACTTCCTCGGCGGTCCGTTCCCCGATGAGCAGATTGTGCTTCTTGCGGATGTACTGGATGATCGCCTCATCCATCTCGTTGCCCGCAACCCGCACCGAGCGGCTGTAGACGATGCCTGCCATCGAGATCACCGCAATGTCGGTCGTGCCGCCTCCGATATCGATGATCATGTTTCCCGTAGGCTCGGTGATGGGGAGGCCGGCCCCGATCGCCGCCATCATCGCCTGTTCCACGAGGAAGACCTCGGTCGCCTTGGCCTTGTAGGCGGAGTCGCGCACGGCCCGCTTCTCAACCTGGGTGATCTCGGACGGAACGCCGATCACGATCCGGGGCCGCACACCCAGCCGGCGATTGTGGGCACGGCGAATGAGGTCCTCGAGCATTCTCTCCGTATGCTCGAAGTCCGCGATCACGCCATCCTTCATCGGACGCACGGCCATGATGTTGCCCGGGGTTCGGCCGAGCATCTCCTTGGCCGCATGCCCGACCGCCTCGACCTTGCCGGTCTTCTGATTCACCGCAACGATGGACGGCTCGTTGACGACGATGCCCTTCCCTCGGGCGAAAACGATCGTGTTGGCTGTCCCGAGATCGATCGCGAGATCGTTCGAGAACAGCGAGAGCACGGAGCGAGGCCAAAACGCCAACGCACTTCCTCCTCGGCCAGTGCCTCCTGGGGAGTCACACCAACCACGGATAGCTTCCCATCATCCAGCCAGCAAACTGCCGGCCCTCAGCCCGGCCGAATCCGCAGGCTCCGAAACGAAAGACCGTAGATCCGCGCGGGGGTGTCAACCTGCCCGCGAAACGGAGCAACCCCGTACAGGCCTGTAAAGACCTGAACACGCAGGAGATACGACATTTCGAGCGAAGAACTCATGAACGATCCGGGCTAACCTGTCCGCCGGATAGGACAGGGCTTCATTGGTAAGGTCTGGTCCCCAGCGAACAGATGCTAGCTAAATGATAATAAAAGAACAAGTTTTCGCGACATTTGAGGCTTCTTTTCTGAACAAATAATCGGACTGCTCTTTCGATTAGCCCTTAGACGAGCACGCTCACATCGGTAGGCTCGGCGACCTGCGCCCCGTTCTTGCCCCCGTTCTTCACCGAATACATGGCGGTGTCGGCTCCCGCGAGCAGCGTCGCCGCCGAGGGGCCGTTCTCCGGCCAGGAAGCAACGCCGATGCTGGCCGAGATCCTGACGGCCAGGCCGATGTCCTTCAGGAAGGTCTTCTTGTAGATCTTCCGGCACAGCCGCTTGGCCATCGACAAGGCACCGGTGCGGGCGGTTTCGGGGAGCACGACGCTGAACTCATCGCCACCCCAACGCGCCACGACATCGATCTCGCGCACGTTCTCACGGAGAACCTCCCCGACCTCCACCAGCGTCCTCGATCCAGCCATGTGCCCATGGGTGTCGTTGACGCTCTTGAAACCGTCGAGATCCAGGAAGAGGAGTGAGACCGGGTGCCCGTAGCGCGCAGCTCTCTTCGCCTCCCGGCGGAGGTAGTTGTCCATGAAACGCGCGTTGTAGAGCCCGGTCAGATCGTCCGTGACCGTCCGCTCCTCGATCTTGCGGAAGAGTTGGGCGTTGTCGAGTGCGATCGCGGCGGGTTCCATCAGGGCCCCGATCGTCTCCACCTCGGCCGGCTGGAATCGGCTGCTTGCAGGATCACCAAACTCGGCGACGCCGATCACCCGGCCACGACTCACGAGCGGTACGCTCAACAAGAGGCGGGGCGGCACCCCGGGCCATTCGTTGCGCCACTCGCTTTCGGGACCGCCGTGGGCGAGGTCGAAGCGCCCGATACGCCGGTAGCGCGCTGTCCATCCGGCCACCCCCTCGTCGAGACTCAGCTCTGCAGCCGGCGGCGTACCGTCCCGCGGATCATGGTAGGTGTCGAGCCGCAACAGCCCCGCGCCTTCATCCACCCGGTACAGGCGCCAGCGTTCCGAGGCGACGAGACGTGCCGAGCGCTCCATGATGAAGCGGGAGACCATGCAGGGATCAAGCAGAGACCCTGCCGCCTGGATCGTATCGGAGAGCAAGACGAGGCGGTGCTCCAGCGTCTCAACCCTGGCGGCACTCCGGGCCGAGCTGCGGCGCTTGCTCGTGAGTTCTGAGCGCATCCGCGCCAGGCTTTCGAGGGTCATCAGCGAGAGGGGAGCGTCCAGGACGCCGTGCACTTTCCCGTCCCAGGCGGCGCGGACCGTTTTCGCCGTAGCGCGCGCAGCCATCGCGAACCAGCCCCGTTCGGGATAGCGTCGGCGAAGACGATCAACCTCTTGCCGGAACGCTTCCGACCCGAGGCCTCCCGAGACCAGGACGAGCGAGGAGGCTGGAAGACCTGATCCACCCTGGATCTCGGACCATCCGATGACCGGAACCTTGCGCCTGGCTGCCGTGTCCAGTGCGGCCATGCGGGGCCCCGGTCCTCTCAGAAGGAGAGCCAGGCTGCGCTTCTGCGCGCCGGGCCGGGCGCTGTGCGGGCTAGAAGACATCGACGAATGCGTATCCCACCCGGGTGGTCTCGTTGCCAGCCGCATCCTGCGCCTGGAAGACGATCCGGTTCTCGCCGTCCTTGTGCAGCTTGATGACCCAGGTAAACGCTCCGCTCTCATCGAGGTCTACCCGTTCCCCGCCGATCCACATCAGGGCTCCGGCCTCGGCCCGCCCGGAGATGATGGCGTTGGTGCCGATGACGAGGATTTCGGAGATCTCGAGAGAGGGAGGCTTCGTGTCGTCAGGATCCCGGAACTCCGCGCCGAGGACACGGAACTTCCGCGTATCCGACCAGCGCCCCGGATACCCCTTCGCATCAACTCCCGTCACCCTCCAGTAGTAGGTTCCCGGAGCCAGCGGTGGCAGAGTCGCCTGCGCGGCCTGGAGCGACTCCTGCTCATACTCCATGCGCGAAAACATTGGCCTCGGGGACAGCTGGAGGTGGTAGCTTTCTGCCTGAGCAAGGATCATCCACGAGAGATGGACCTGGCTCTCTCGGGGGGCCAGGAAGGTCTTCTGATCGGGTGGGTCCTTCAGCATCGGCGGGGCGAGAATCTTCGACTGGCCGACGATCGTCCCGCGCGTCATCGCCACCCGGGTACTCTCCGAGATCGCCACTTCTCCGTCGCTCGTCTCCAGCTTCAGTTCTCCCCGAAGCGCAGTGACCTGCGAGCGTCCCTTCTCCCGATCGTGCTCTACGGTGAACTCGCTTGCCCGGTCTGCACGAACGGCCGTCGCTGCCGTGGAGACCTCGTGAACGCCCTCGATCCCGGCCGTCTCGTTCGTCGAGGCCTTGAGGCTTCCCCAGGCCAAGCGCTCTGAGACCCGCTGAGTCCGCTGTTCCGAGTCCCGGAAGAGCTCCCGAATCTCGAGCAGCGTCCCCGATCGCATGGTCATCACCGTACCGTCGAAGTAGATCAGCTGGGCCGAGGCTCCAGCACCCGTACGAATCTGATCCCCCATGGCCAGCATGGAACGGACGTTTGCAGGTTCCCACATGAACTGGCCCGAGCGCTTGATGCGCACGTCCCCGTCAGCCTGGACAATGCGAACACCGCTTTCGTCGAGTCCTCCGCCATCCAGAATTTCCCGGGAGATCGCCTCGGCGGCACGGGCTTCGTCGAGCGCACGGGTGAAATGCTGGGAGTCGAAAGCCGAGTGCGCCTCGCCCAGATGCTCGCGGGCAAGGGTCAGACTTCCGGCCCCGGGCACCGCAGCGCGCGCTTGCACCTCCAGGCTTTCCGCGCGAATGATGGACTGCGCCGCCTGCTTCTCGAGGGGCAGCGACTGGCCGGCAAGCCACCACCAGGCCCCGCCGCAGAGCCCGACCACCAATAGCAGTCCCAGCACGATGAGCGTGCGGGTTTGGATATAGACCCAATCGACCGCGACCCTGCCGCCGCGGCCAGCGGATGTGGGCGTAACCGCCATTCCGTCCACCTCTCTTGACTCCATCGAGCCAGGCCGATCGGCGAACTGACAGGGCGAGCGCCGTCAGGGCAACCCGGAAATCCGGAGCAGTCCGCCTGCTTCTAACCTTGTTCCATGGGGCGGCGCGTGCAAATACCGGATTCCCACGAGACTTGCTCCCCGCCACGTGCTCAGCTAGGCTTCGCGACGTTCTCAGCAGCCGAAGACTCGATTTCTAATGCGTGGCGTCGGACTCGTCCTCGCCGTATCTCTTGATGTCTTCGCCAATGGGCTGGCTTACAGGGAGTTCCGCAGTGCTTAACATCCTTCGCGACAACTTGTCCTATCTCAAGCCGATTCTCTGGATCGTGGCGGGAACCTTCGTGCTCTTCTTTGGCGTGTCCTGGTGGCAGCCAGGCGCCAGCCGTGGCGAAACCTGGGTTGCCACCGTCGAAGGCCAGGAAATCTCGTTCCCGATCTGGCGTGAACGCGCCAGCAACCTCGAGAACCAGTACCGCCGCTCCCTCGGAGCCCAGTGGGACCAGGTCAAAGAGAACTACAACGTTCGCCAGATTGTCGCCGAGCAGCTCATCCAGCGGGAACTCGTCGTCATGGATGCCCAACGCTTGGGCCTCGGTGTCTCGACGGCGGAACTCGCCAGCTGGATCCGCGACAACCCGCAGTTTCAGCGGGATGGCGTTTTCGTCGGAGACGAGGAGTACAAACGCTTCGTTGGCCGTAACTTCGGCTTCACCAACGCCTCCGCATACGAGGACTACGTCAAGGGCGATCTGCTCGCTGCGAAGTGGCAGGGCCTGATCGCCTCCTCGGTCGTGGTCTTCAAGGATGATATCGAAGCGGAGTTCCGCAAGCGTCACGAGCGCGTGGAATTCGACTACATCGCACTCGACTTCGCGAAATACGAGGAAACGATCAATCCCTCGGATCTGGAACTGAACGCATGGTACGAAGCGCGAGGTGACGAGTATTCCCAGGGCGAGGGCCGGCGGGCGCTCTACGTGCTCTTCGACGAGAAGGCCGCGGAGGGCCAGGTGGAGGTCACAGACCAGCAGATCGAGGAGTATTACAACGATCAGAAGGAACTCTTCGAGACCCCCGAGGAACGTCAAGCGTCCCAGATCCTGATCCGCGTCGCTCCCGATGCGGACGAGGCCGCGGTCGAAAGCGCCCGCGCACAGATCCTGGGCCTGAGCGCCGAGATTCGGAGTGGCAAGGACTTCGCAGAGCTCGCAGGTCAATACTCGGAGGATCCGGGCTCGAAGGATCGCGGTGGAGATCTGGGCTGGTTCGCAAAAGGGCGAATGGTCCCCGAGTTCGACGAAGCCGTCTTTTCTCTCGAGCCGGGCGTCCTCTCGGAGCCGGTGCGAACCACCTTCGGCTTCCACTTGATCCGTGTCGAAGGCATCAGAGAGCCTGGAGTTCAACCCCTCGACGAGGTCCGCGAACAGATCCGGGCGCAGCTTCGCTTCCCGAAGATGCGCGATGTGCAGCAGAAGCTCGCCTCCAAGTTCAAGAGCGAGGTCACGGATCTCGACTCCTTCCGCCAGGTCGCCGAGAGCGAGGGCATCGACGTCCGAGATGCTGGCGTCGTCCCGCGCAGTGGCTCGATTCCTGACCTCGGCCCTGTACCAGAGATGATCACAGCGATATTCGATCTGGAGCCGGGCACCGTCAGCGACCTGATCTCGCTGCCCCGTGGAGAGGTCGTCTTCGTCGTGGACCAGGTGGTGGACGACTATGTTCCGCCGCTCTCCACCCAGAAAGAGCGCATCCTGGCAGACTACCGACGGGAGCAGGCCCTCAGTGCTGCTCGCAACGATCTCGAGCGGGCCTTGTCCCGGTCCGGCAACGACTTCGCACGGGCTGCCAAGCGCGTCGGAGCTCAAGTTCAGAGCACCTCCCCCGCCCTCATCCGGGGACAGGAGATTCCGGGCATCGGTGTGGACCCCGCCGTCGAGCGAGCCGCGTTCGACGCGAGTGTCGGTGAAACGGTGGGGCCGATGGAAGGCAGTAAGGCCGCCGTAGTGCTGAAGATCACCGACCGCCAGGAAGCCGATCTCGAGCAGCTTCCCATGGAAGAGGCGCAGATCGAAGCTGCGCTGCGCCAGCCGCAGGTTGGCCGCTTGATCAGCGCCCGGCTCGAGACATTGCGAGACGCTGCCGAGGTGAGCTTCAACAAACGCCTGATCAGTCCCGAGCAGTACCAGTAGTCTTCGGGACACTTCGAAGGACTTGGGACGGCCTTTCTGGCCGTCCCTTTTTTGTTCAGGCTGGCGCAGAACGCCGAATACAGTTCTGTTAGTCCGATTGCGAAAGCTGTCGTGGCCGGCGGGCGCTTCCGCACCCTAACTTCAATCTTGCATGACGTGGCAATACGGAGGAAGGGTTTGATGTCCGAGCACCCGTGTTTTGAGACCTTGGATCGATCCAGAAAAGCCTACTCCTACGGCGAGCACCAGCAATCCTTGGCGCTGGCGGAAGCCTCCTACAGAATGCTGAAAGAGATTCCAGGCGCCCCGCCGCAGGCGGGGCTCGTGATCGGGTGGTACGGCTTCCTCCTCGCCCACGTGGGCAAGAAGAAAGCTGAGGCCCTGAAACTCGTGCGCGAAGCAGCCAACGCTGCGTTCTGGGAGCCTCGCGTTTTTGAATACCTGGCCCGCGTGGAACTCCAGTCCGGGGGCAGGGACAAGGCCCTGCGGGCCGTACGACGAGGCCTCGCGCTCGCCCCCGGGGACAGAGAGCTCGGAAACCTGCGCAGGATGATCGGTGTTCGTGGCAAACCCACGCTTTCCTTCCTGGATCGCAGTCACCCGCTCAACCGTATGTTTGGCCAGTGGAGAGCCCACTCGGCCTCTTGACCAGGTTGCTGCCTCCAAGCCATAACTAAGCTATTATTCAGACCTCGTTTTGCTCTCAATTGCCGCTGTTGGGTCTCGCAGCGGCTCCACATGAGGTCTGACGCATGGAATTTGTCGCCTGGGAAAGGGCGCTGCTCGCGCTTCTCATCGTTGTTTCGGCCTCGGTCTTTGCCAAGGATCTTTGGTCGAAAATTCGCCTGATCCTTCCGGGAAAACCCGACCGGGTTCGCAGCGATCGCATCGCGCGGCGCCTCGCCCGCGTCGTCCGCGAGGTGCTCTTCCAGAGCCGGGTGATCAGTGGCCGCCCGGTGGCCGGCGCGATGCACGCGACGGTGTTTTTCGGCTTCCTTTTCTTCGCCTTCGAGACGACGGACCACTTCCTCGAGGCCTTCGGCTTCCACTTCCTCGACACCTTGCTCGGGGATCTGGTGCCGAGTTTCAAGATCGTGGTCACGATCTGGGCCGTCGCGGTCTCGATCGCGATCACCGGACTCGCGCTGCGGCGCTTCGTGTTCGTCAAGTACTCACCGGACCCCAAGTCCTACAGCTCGGGATTCGTCGCACTTCTGATCCTGTTCCTGATGCTTACCTTTCTCTACTCGCAGATGGATCCCGCCGCAGCCCTGGCCAAGGCCAACTGGTGGATCCATGCGCTGCTCATCCTGGTCTTCCCCTGGCTGATTCTGCGCTCGAAGCACTTCCACCTGCTGATCGCGCCGCTTACCGTGTTCCTCCGCACCCACGAACTTGGCGAGCTGCAGGCCCTGGACCTGGACATCGAAGCGCTGGAGGAATCGGAAGAGGAGGTCACGCTGGGCCTTGAGAACCTGGCAACACTCAGCCGGAAGATGCGGATGGACTTTCTCTCCTGTGTGGAGTGCCGCCGCTGCACGGACCATTGTCCAGCCCATCTCGCGGGCCAGGAACTCGACCCGCGAGCCTTCGTGCTGCACGGCCGGGAGGCCATCTCAACGCTGACGGCGGATGCCGAGGTCGTCGGCAACGTGATCAGTGAGACTGCTCTTGGGCAGTGCACGAGCTGCGCGGCCTGCGAGAACATCTGCCCCTGCGGCATCGAGCACCTGCAGGTCCTCACTGGAGCGAAACGCGCCCAGGCCCTTGCGACCGGCACCGGAATGGTGGCTTCAGAGTTCCTCAACGAGATCGAACGCACAGGAAATGCCTTCGGTCGCCCGAAGTCGGACCGTACCAAGACGATCGACGAGTTCGAGCTGCCCCGTTTCGAGAAGGGGTCGACAGAGTATCTGCTCTGGCTGGGCTGCGTGTGGGGATACAACCCGGACGCCAAGAGCTCCCTCGCCGCAATGGGCAAGCTCCTCGACGCCGCCGGAGTCAGCTACGGCGTCCTCGCCAGCGAGCCCTGCTGCGGGCACCACAGCCGACGCCAGGGAGAGGAGATGCAGTTCCAGACCCTCGCTGCCGAGGTCATGGAGTCTCTGCTTGGCGCGGGGGTCGAGAAGATCATCACGCCGTGTCCCCACTGCCTGCACACGATCAGCCGCGAGTACGCGGACCTCGACCCGGAGTTTTCCGTCCAGACCCTGCACCACTCGCGCTTCATTTCCGGGCTCGTCAGCTCCGGCAAACTCAAACTCGACCCTTCCAAGTGGCAGGGATCCACGGCGACCTATCATGACCCGTGCTATCTCGGTCGCTTCGAAGGCGAGTTCGAGGCGCCGCGTTCACTGGCAGCGAGCAGCGGCCTGCGCATCACGGAGATGGAAGATCACGGCAAGCGCGCCGTCTGCTGTGGAGGAGGAAGCGCGGGCTTCGTGCGCGAGCAGCAAGTCGACAAGCGTGTGGACCAGCTCCGCGCCGAACACGTGAAGGACACCGGCGCCAGGGTCCTCGTCACAGCCTGTCCTGAGTGCAAGATGATGCTCGCGCCCGCCGCGGAGATCGTCAACGATGTCGCAGAAGTGGTTGCGGAGGCCCTCCGGGATTAGCCCGGGGACCTCCTGATCCGTCTGGTGCAGGGGCGCTGCACGGGCCATCCCCACCTTCTGGAGGCGCCCAGAGGATAATGCCGTAGGGATCGGCCTCGGTGCAGATCATGCAGTGGAGGCACTCCCCAGCTTCGATGTGGGGCACGGCCCCCTCTTTTTCTTCCCCCCCCGCCACGAAAACCCCCGCGGGGCAGAAGCGCAGACAGGGATTGCCAAACTCCTCACGGCAACGCGACGAACAGAGGACCTGGTCCAGGATGACCAGGTTGGCGGGCTGCCCCTTCCGGAAAGCTCTCCGCGGCAGATCACCGAAACCCTCCGTCTCGAGCGGGGTCGGCTCCGGTGGGCGGGCAGCCGCGAGGCGCTTGCGACGCAGATGCGCCTCCTC